>NZ_JBHVWF010000045.1:21150-53554 GCF_042882365.1 Streptomyces sp. NPDC058221
ACCCACCCCGCGGGGGGGGTTTTGCGCGGGCGGGGGGGACCGGAGCCCGGCACCGGCCCGCCGGCGCACCGACGCGTTCTAGGCCGGAGCCTTCGCCGCCGCGTTCGCCCAGTGGCACGCCACCTGCGTCTCGCCGCCCCCCGCCAGCACCGGCAGATCCTTCGTACGGCACGCGTCCGCGACACCCGCACGCTCCGCCTCGCCCGAGGCCAGCACCTGGCAGCGCACATGGAAGCGGCAGCCGGACGGGATCTTCGACGGGTCCGGCGGCTCGCCGGTCAGCACCACCGGATCGCCCTCCGCCTCCGGCAGCACCGACAACAGCGCCTGGGTGTACGGATGCCGGGGAGCCGTCAGGATCTGTTCGACGTCACCGGTCTCCACGATCCGGCCGAGGTACATCACCGCCACCCGGTCCGCGATGTTCCACGCCAGACCGAGGTCGTGCGTGACCACCAGCGCGGACAGGCCCAGTTCGTCCCGCAGCCGCAGCAGCAGCGCCAGGATCTCGCCGCGCACCGACGCGTCAAGCGAGGCCACCGGCTCGTCGGCCACGATGAGTTCCGGCTCCAGGGCCAGTGCGCCCGCGATCACGACCCGCTGGCGCTGGCCGCCCGACAGCTCGTGCGGGTAGCGCAGGAAGAACCGCTCCGGCGGCCGCAGCCCGGCCCGGGAGAGGGCGTCCGTGACCGCCTCCCGCTCGTCGCCGCCGTACCGGTGGATCCGCAGGCCCTCGGCCACCGCGTCGTACACGGTGTGCCGCGGGTTCAGCGAACCGCTGGGGTCCTGGAGGACCAGCTGGACCCGCTTGCGGTACGCCTTCAGCGCCCGGCTCCCGTAGTCGAGCGGCTTGCCGCCGAAGGTGATCCGCCCGGAGGTCGGCGGGACCAGGCCCAGCAGTGAACGGGCCAGCGTCGTCTTGCCGCACCCGGACTCGCCGACCAGGGCGACGATCTCGCCCGGCCTGATGTCCAGGTCGACCCCGTCGACGGCACGCGCCGGTTCGGCGCCGTGCCGGCCGGGGAAGGTGACCTGCAGCTCCTGCGCGCTGAGCAGATCCGTGGTCGTGGTCATGATGATGTGCTCCTTGCTTCCTCGGCGCCCGGCAGCGCCGGGTCTGCCGCCCCCTGCGGACCCACCAGCACGCAGGCGGCCTGCCGCCCGGGCCCGGCGTCCAGCAGCTCCTGGTCCTGCGTGGTGCAGGAGTCCAGGGCCACCGGGCAGCGGGGATGGAACGTGCAGCCGGCCGGCAGGGCCGACGGGTCGGGCGGATCGCCCGGCAGCCCCCGCGGAGCGAACCGGGAGGCAGGGTCCCCGATGCGCGGGAAGGCACCCGAAAGGGCCTTGCTGTACGGATGGGTCGCGTTCTCGTAGACCTCGGAGGCGGGCCCCTGCTCCACGACCCGCCCCGCGTACATCACCGCGAGCCGGTCGCAGGTGTCCGAGAGCACCGCCAGGTCATGGCTGATCATGATCAGCCCGAGGTCCTGCTCGGTGACCAGCTCCTCGATCAGGCGCAGGATCTGGGCCTGGATCATCACATCGAGGGCCGTCGTGGGCTCGTCGGCGATGATCAGCCCCGGGTCGCAGGCGAGCGCCATCGCGATCATCACGCGCTGCCGCTGTCCGCCGGAGAGCTCGTGCGGATAGGCGTCCACCCGGGCGGCGGGCAGCCCCACCTGCTCCAGCAGCTCGCCGGCCCGTTTCCGGGCGGCGGCCTGGGACGCCTTGCTGTGCAGGACGATCGGCTCGGCGATCTGGTCCCCGATGCGGTGCACCGCGTTGAGCGAGTGCATCGCGCCCTGGAAGACGATCGAGGCACCGGCCCAGCGCACGGCCCTGACCTGGCCCCACTTCATGGTGAGGACGTCCTCACCGTTCAGCAGGATCTCGCCGGAGACCTTCGTGCCCGCGGGCAGCAGGCGCAGCAGCGCGAGCGCCAGCGTCGACTTCCCGCAGCCCGACTCACCGGCGATGCCGAGCTTCTGGCCCGCGTCGACCTCCAGGTTCACCCCGCGGACCGCCTGGGCCCCGCCGGCGTACGTCACTGTCAGATCACGTACCTGGAGAAGCGGCTTACGGATACTCGTCGTGCTCAACGGGCCACCCCCAGCTTGGGATTGAGGACGGTCTCGATGGCGCGGCCGCACAGGGTGAAGGCCAGGGCCACCAGAGCGATGGCGATTCCGGGCGGTGCCAGGTACCACCAGTCGCCGGAGCTCACCGCGCCGGCCTCGCGGGCGTCCTGGAGCATGCCGCCCCAGGAGGTGATGGTCGGGTCACCGAGGCCGAGGAAGGCCAGGGTGGCCTCGGTCAGGATCGCGCTGGAAATGACCAGCGTCGTCTGGGCGAGCACCAGCGGCATCACGTTCGGCAGGACGTGCCGGGTCATGATGTGGCCGTGCCCGCCGCCCAGCGCCCGGGCCCGCTCGATATAGGGGCGGGACTCCACGGCGAGCGTCTGCGCCCGCACCAGCCGGGCTGTCGTCGGCCAGGTGGTGACGCCGATCGCGATGATGACCGTCCACAGCGAACGGTCCATCACCGTGGCGAGCGCGATGGCCAGGACCAGCGTCGGCATCACCAGGAACCAGTCGGTGACCCGCATCAGGACCGTCGAGTACCAGCCGCGGAAGTGCCCCGCGAGGATGCCGACGACCGTACCGATCGCGACGCAGAGAAAGGCGGCGAGCAGCCCCACCGTCAGCGAGACCCGCGCGCCCCACACCAGCAGGGCGAGCACGCTGCGTCCGAACTGGTCGGTGCCGAGCGGGAACTCGCCGCTCGGGGACTCCAGCGCACCGCCGGGGGCCGAGGTGACGCTCTGCGAGTCGGTGCCGACCAGGACCGGCGCGAACAGGGCGATCAGCCCGATCAGGATCAGCCCGGCCAGGCCCCACAGGCCGCCCGGGTGCCTGCGGTACTCGCGCCAGAAGCGGGCCATGGAACGGCGCTTGCGGGCCCGCGCCAGCGCACGGGGGCTCTTGGCCGCAGCGGGGCCTTCGGGCGTGGGCTTCTCGGCCTCGGGGGTGGAGGCCGGCATGGATTCGGTCGTCATCGGCCCACCCGGGGATCGAGCACTGGATAAAGCACATCGGCCAGGGTGTTCGCCAGGATCACCGCAGTGGCGAAGACGAAGAACAGCGCCTGGACCAGCGGAAGGTCAGGGGCACTGAGCCCCGAGTAGAAGAGGCCGCCCAGGCCAGGCCAGGAGAAGACGGTCTCGACCAGAATCTGGCCCGCGACCACGTGCCCCAGGTTGACGAACATCAGCGTGAAGGTCGGCAGCATCGCGTTGGGCACGGCGTGCTTGCGGCGCACCGCGTCGTCGCGCAGCCCCTTCGCACGGGCCGTCGTCAGATAGTCGCTGCCCATCTCGTCGAGCACCGATGAGCGCATCACCAGGAGGGTCTGCGCATAGCCGACCGCGACCAGGGTGATCACCGGAAGCACCATGTGGTGGGCGACGTCGAGGGCGTACGCGATGCCCGTCCCGCTGTCGGCCGACGACAAGCCGCCCGTCGGGAAGATGCCCGGGATCGGGCCGACGCCCACCGAGAAGACGACGATGAGAAGCAGGCCGAGCCAGAACGCCGGCACCGAGTAGAGGGTGAGCGCCAGCGCGGTGTTGAACCGGTCGCTCATGGAGCCGTTGCGCCAGGCGGTACGGGTGCCCAGCCAGATGCCGAGCACGCTGTAGAGGACGTACGCCGTCCCGGTGAGCAGCAGCGTTGCCGGCAGCGCACCGCTGATCTTTTCCATGACCGGCACGTGGTAGACGTACGAGGTGCCGAAGTCGCCGGTGAGCGCGTCCCCCACGTAAGAGGTGAACTGCTTCCACATCGGCTGGTCGAGGCCGAACTGGTGACGCATCGACTCGAGCT
Source organism: Streptomyces sp. NPDC058221 (assembly GCF_042882365.1). Lineage (NCBI taxonomy): Bacteria > Bacillati > Actinomycetota > Actinomycetes > Kitasatosporales > Streptomycetaceae > Streptomyces > Streptomyces sp. NPDC058221. Next base: position 25,035 of record NZ_JBHVWF010000045.1, read on the forward strand.
GTTCGGCGGAGACGCGGCGGCCGCCCGTCATCTGCTTCACCGGGTCGCTGGGAATGAGCCGGAAGAGGAAGAAGCTGGTGACCAGAACGGCGAACAGCGAGACGGCCGCGCCGGCGATCTTCGCGGCCACGTAGGTGAGATAGGCCTTGGTGTTGCGCGCCCGTGGACCGCGGGCGGCCGGTGGACCGGCCGGAGCCGGACCGTCCGTATCCGCATCCGCCTGTTTCACGAGCGCCGGAGTGCTGTCAGCTGTCATAGGGAACTCTCGTTACTCGTGCTGCACTTAGAGGACCGGCCGGCGGCGCCTGACTGCCCGGGCGCCGCCGGCCGCTCGCTCTCATCCCGTCCGCGGAAACTGCCCGCGGTCCATGGAACTACTACTCGCGGTCGTCCGCGGTGGTGCGACGCCGCCTCATGAGGAGGAATCCGCCGCCCGCCAGGACCACGACAACAACCACGATGCCGATGACGACCCCGGTGGAACCCGATCCGCTGCCGCCGTCCGTGCCGTCCCCGCTGCCCGCGGGTTCGGCCGACCACCAGCTCCAGTACCCGTCCTGGCCGTAGATGTTCCCGGCTGCCTCGGGCATGGTCGAGATCGACTTGATCTGGTCGGTGCGGTAGGCCTCGACCGCGTTCGGGTACGCGATGACGTTCATGTATCCGGAGTCGTACAGCCAGGACTGCATCTGCTTGACGATGTCCGCCCGCTTGGCCGGGTCGTACTCGGCGAGCTGCTTCTTGTAGAGCTCGTCGTACGTCTTGTCGCAGATGAAGTCGTCCGTGGCGGCGCTCTCCTTGGCCTTGACCGGCAGGGCGGCGCAGGTGTGGATGCCGAGGACGAAGTCCGGGTCCGGGTTGACGGACCAGCCGTCGAATGCGAGGTCGTACTCACCGGCGAACCAGGGCACGGTGACGTCGTCCAGGCAGTCGACCTTGAGGCCGATGCCGAGCTTGCCCCACCACTCCTTGAGGTACTTGCCGATCGCCTTGTCGTTCGGGTCCGTGGCGTGACAGAGGATGCGCAGGTCGAGTGGCTTGCCGTCCTTGCCGACGCGCTTGTCACCCTTGAGCTTGTAGCCCGCCTGGTCCAGGAGCTGGGCCGCCTTGCCGGGGTCGTAGCCGAGCTTCTGGCCTGCGGACGGCTGCCAGAAGTACTCGGAGAAGCGCGGCGGGATGTAGCCCTGGCCCTCGACGGCGTCGCCCTGGAAGACCTTGTCGATGATGGTCTTGCGGTCGATGGACAGGAAGAGCGCCTGACGGACCTTCTGGTCCTGCAGGGCTTTGTTGCCGTTGCCGAACTTCTTGCCGTCCTTGGTCTGCGCGCCCGGGTTGGTGGCCAGCGCGAAGAAGCGGCGGCCGGGGCCGTCGTTGACCTTGATGTTCTTCTCGCCCTTGAGCGAGGCGGCCTGGGCGGGCGTCAGCGAGGGCGAACCGGCGACGAAGGAGACCTCACCCTTGCGGAGCGCGGCGACCGCGGCGTCCTGGTCCTTGTAGGTCTTGAAGACCACCTCGTCGAACTTGGGCGAACCGCGCCAGAAGTCCTTGTTGGCCTTGAGCTTCACATACTGGTCGACCTTGTAGTCGGTCAGGATGAACGGCCCGTTGCCCACGACCGGGAACTTGGTGTCGTTGTTGAACTTCGAGAAGTCGCCGACCTTTTCCCAGACGTGCTTGGGGACGATCGGGACGTCGAGCGCGGCCATGGTGGCCTGCGGCTCCTTGAGCTCGATGACCAGCTTCGTCGGGCTGGGAGCCGTCACCTTCTTGAAGTTGGTGACGAAGCTGCCGTTGGACTGGGCTGCGGCCTCGTCGGTCATGATCTTGTTGAACGTCCAGGCCGCGTCCTCGGCGGTGGCCTGCTGGCCGTCGGACCACTTGGAGTTGGACCGAATGGTGTACGTCCACGTCAGCTTGTCCGCGGACGGCTGCCACTTGGTGGCCAGGCCCGGGATCGCGTGGTTGTCCTTGACGTCGTAGTTCGTCAGGAAGTCGTACATGAGCCGGGAGACGCTGGTGCTCAGCAGCTTCTGGGCGAGGAACGGACTCAGGGAGTCGACGCTCTGCGCGACCGCGACGGTCAGTGTCGACTTTCCGCTGTCGGCGGCCTGTGCCTGCTGCGGCGCGGCGGCCCCGAGCGGGACCCCCGGCACGACGGACGCGGCTGCGAGCCCGAGGGCGGCGGCACCTGCGGCCAGGAGGATACGCAGACGTGAGCGTGGCTGGGCGGCGTGTGGTGGAACTCTTTCGACCATGGTCAGGGACCTCGCGTCATGACTCGCACGGAGAAGGCGGGTTGATCTGTGGATCGCCAGCTGGTGAAGCGAAGGTTTATCAGCGGTGGTCGAGCCGCGTCAACGGTCATCGAAACGGCGTGTGGGCTGCGGGAATGCGCAGAGGGCCCGCATCGCGGAGACGATGCGGACCCTCATTGGTTTAGACCTCTGACGCCTTACTGCTGAGGCGCTGGCGGAGGCTGCTGCTGCCACCCCGAGGGCGGGACGGGGCCCTGCAGTTCGGGATGCGCGGGCTGTCCCGGCTGACCTGGCTGCCCGCCGTGCTGGGGCTGCTGCGGGTGACCGGCCTGGTCGGCGGCCTGCTGTGCCGGCGGGGGCTGTTGCTGCCAGCCCTGTCCGGCGCCCGGTCCCGGCTGCGGGGGATAGGGCTGCTGCGGCTGCTGCGGCTGCTGAGGCGCGTACGTCTGTTGTCCCGGCACCTGCTGACCGGGCATCGGCGGGGCGTACTGCGGCGGCTGGGCGCTGCCGTCCGACGTCCACAGCCCCTGCTGCTGCTGGGCGCGTGCGAAGTCCTCGGCGACGAGGGCGGAGAGGTGGAAGTACGCGTCCCGGGTCTTGGGGCGCATCATGTCGAGGTCCACCTCGGCACCGGCCGACAGGTGCTCGTCGAACGGTACGACGACCACGCCGCGGCAACGCGTCTCGAAGTGCTGCACGATGTCGTCGACCTTGATCATCTTGCCGGTCTCGCGGACCCCGGAGATGACCGTCAGGGACCGCTGCACCAGGTCGGCGTAGCCGTGCGCCGACAGCCAGTCCAGCGTGGTGGAGGCACTTGACGCACCGTCGACCGACGGCGTGGAGATGATGATCAGCTGGTCGGCGAGGTCCAGCACCCCGCGCATCGCGCTGTACAGGAGACCCGTGCCGGAGTCGGTGAGGATGATCGGGTACTGCTTGCCCAGCACCTCGATCGCGCGCCGGTAGTCCTCGTCGTTGAACGTGGTCGAGACCGCCGGGTCCACGTCGTTGGCGATGATCTCCAGACCGGAGGACGCCTGCGAGGTGAACCGCCGGATGTCCATGTAGGAGTGGAGGTGCGGGATGGCGTGCACCAGGTCGCGGATGGTCGCACCGGTCTCCCGGCGGACCCGGCGGCCGAGCGTGCCGGCGTCCGGGTTGGCGTCGATGGCGAGGATCTTGTCCTGCCGCTCGGTGGCCAGGGTGGAGCCGAGTGCGGTGGTCGTGGTGGTCTTGCCCACGCCGCCCTTGAGGCTGATCACCGCGATCCGGTAGCAGGAGAGCACCGGGGTGCGGATCAGCTCCAGCTTGCGCAGCCGCTCGGCCTCCTCCTTCTTGCCGCCCAGCTTGAAACGGGAGGCGCCGGACGGATTGCGGCTGCTCTTGGCCTTCTGCTTGCCCCGGACCAGCCGGTCGGAGGAGAGCTCCACAGCGGCCGTGTAACCCAGCGGCGCGCCCGGAACCGAACGCTCGCGCTGGTCATGGGTGACCGGCGTCGGCCAGCCTGCTCCGGCACGCGGGTCGACGGGCGCCCCCTGCGGCGGGAGCTGCTGCTGGGGCTGCCCGTGCTGCTGCGGGTTGATCTGCGCGGGCAGATTCGGAGTGCCCTGGCCCTGCGGCTGGGCCCCCTGCGGGAATGCGTAACCGCTCTGCGGCTGCTGGTGCTGCTGCGGTGGCTGAGGCGCGGCCGGCGGCAGCGCGGCACCCTGCTGCTGCGCGGGCCACTGCGGTGTCTGCGGCGGCTGAGGCTGAGGGCTCTGTGGTGCCTGCGGTGCCTGAGGAGCGGGCTGTTGCGGCAGCTGCGCCGGGAGCGCGGCCCCCGGCCGGGCCTGCTGCGGTGCCGGAGGCTGCTGGGGGAACCCGTAGCCCGGCTGCGGTGCGGGTGCGGGCTCAGCCGGCTGGGGCAGCGGCGGGAACGCGGGCGACTGAGCGCTCTGCGGTGCCTGCGGTGCCTGCGGCGGCTGGGGCTGCGGCGTCTGCGGTGTCTGAGGCGGCTGCGGGAATCCGTAGCCGCTCGGCGGCTCGTTCGCCGGGGGCTGCCCCGGCCACTGCGGGACCGGCTGGGGCGCGGCCGGCTGCGGCGCTGCGGGCTGGAAGGCGGGCGGCAGAGGCGGCAGTCCGCCCTGCGGCGGTCCCGGTGTCCAGGGGGCCGGTGCCGCGTCCTGCGGTGCGCCGACGGGCGGTGCGTCGTAGGGGGACGCGTCCGTCGCGGCGTCCGACGGTACGGAGTCGGCCGGCTCGTCGGCCTGCGGGGTGCCGTCGTTGTCGGGGGCCGAGCCGGCGGCACCTGTCGCGTCGGCCGGGGTCTCGTCCGCCGGCGAGCCGGCGGGGAAGACGTCGTCACCGGCATCCGGCTCCGCGGCGCCGGACGGCGGCACCGAATCGGCGGGGACGGAATCCGTGGGAACCGAGTCGTCCGGAACCGAATCGTCGGGAAGCGAATCGGAGGGTACGGGACCGGAGCCGTGGAGCTCGCCGGCCGTCCCGTCCTGCTCGGCGTCCTCGCGCGGGTCCGGAGCCGTACCGGCGCCGGCCGCATCCGCCTCGGCGTCGTCGTCCGTGTCACCAACGGCGGCGTCGGCACCGGAATCCGATGCCGGCACCTCGGTGTCGGCGCTGCTGTTTCCGGGCTGTGCGGCCGCCTCGCGCTCCGCGATCTCCCGCTTCAGCGCGGCGGAGGAGAACCGCATGGTCGCGCCGCTCTCCACGTCGCCGCTCCCGAACGGGTCAGGCGCCCCGCTCGTGTCCGCCGTCTCCGGCGCCGGGTAGGGGAGGCCCGTGTGCACCGGTGCCACCGGGGGAGCAGGGGCCGGGGCGGGCGGTGCCGGGGCCCAGCTGGGCTCGAAACCGCCGTCGGCCGGCAGTCCGGGCACGGGCAGCGGTGCGCCGTTGGGCGGCGGGGGCGGTGCCAGATGCGTGCCGGCGCCGCCCGAGGAGTCGCCCGACGCGTTCTGGGTGTACCAGGCGGGAGGGGTGTAGTCGATGGTGAACTCACCCGTCATCTCGGCGGGCTCCGCGTCGGACGACTCGTCGACGGGCTTGTCCCAGCCCCCGCGCATCTCGTCCCGATCGCCGTTCACTTTGCCTCCTGGTGTGGTCGAGCACCCTTGTGCCGTGGTGGGTGGGGGCGACCGTTCCCCCCGGATCCTGTCCGAGGTTCCCCGTACAGGGCCTGGTGCGAACCGCCCGGCTCTCCCCCTGGGACGCGTTGCCTGCCCGCAGGTCTTCTGCCGCGTCCGGACCCACCCTAATCGTCATACGGCCCGGTACGGCAGGCCGTACGGCACCGCGGACGCTGTCCCGTACGTCACGTACTGCCCCCAAGTGAACTGACTGCGGCAGAGAGTGAGGGGGAAAGCGGTCAAACGGGCACATCTACGCAGGGAAACCTGAACAATTCGCACACGTTCCGCTGTCTCGTCAGTCCATTCGCCGCGCGCTGCCCAGCAGTCCCGATTCGGCGTCGGTCGCCCGGGTCATCACGAAATGCCGGTCCCGCCGTGTGCACCAGAGGGTCACCCCGTCCGTCAGGGTGGGCAGAGTCCGGGTCTCCTTGGCGGGCAGATGCATGAGCCGCCCGATCTGTGCGGCTTCATCCGGAGATACCCGCTGAATGCCGACCAGTGCCGATTTATCCATCAACCCGGGTGCCGTCGGGCTGAGATACGGCAGCAGCGTCACCACCGACTGCCACGGCCCGGACACCACCCGGCCGCGCGGTGGCCCTATGCCGCAGTCCCGCACCACGACGACCGGCGAGGCGGCGCAGGGGCCCTGCGCGGGCACCCGTCCCACCTCGTGCAGTGAGATGCACGGCCGGTCGGCGCCCGCGGCCTGCGCCAGGTGCGTCCAGGCCTGGGCCCGCCCCGTCTCGACCACGATCCGGGCACCCGTCGCCGCCGCCCGCAGCGCGAGCACCTGCGCCGTCCACAGCCCGCCGATCAGTGTGACGTCGTACGGAGTGGGCCGGTTGATGCCGAGCACGGCGGGGCGCCCCTCGCCGTCCACGCCGATCACCACGCCGTCGTCGCTCACCGGCAGGGCCAGTGCGGCGAGCTCGTCGGGCCGGACCGTGTGCCGGGCCCGGTTCGGACCGGCCGGACCGAAGCCGAACCGGCCGCGGCGACGTGCGATGACGGACATCAGCGGGTGCCTCCGAGCGGAAGGGTGGCGAGCACGCCGGGCAGCTGTTCGCGGTCGAGCCGCACCAGGGACATCCTCACCCCGCGGGCGGTGCGCTCCAACTCGTGCCGGGCCGCGATCAGTTCCCCGTCGCTGCGGCCGGTGATCCGGAGGTGCCCGGTGACCGGGATCCCCTGCCGGTCGCCGCGCCCCAGCGTGAGACTGAACGTCGTGGCCAGCGCCGGTACGGACGTGAGCAGCGCGACGAGCTGCGGCATCGGCGCACTGCCCGCGCCCAACTGCGGCCAGCGGCGCACCCAGTAGGTGGTGTGCCACCGGTCGTCGCACCGCCAGGTCCGAGAGGTCTCCCGGGTGCGGCGGACGGGCGCACCGGACCGGGCCGCCCGCGTCATGGCCGACGGGGCGGCGCAGGAGGAGGTGGCGACCGCCGAGTGGAGCTCCTGCTCCGTCAGCACCGTCGCGTGGAACCCCGCCCCCGTCAGCCTGCTGGCGAGCTGGTCGGCCGCGCGGACCAGGCACTTCTGCGCGCCGGTGAGACCGCCGCCCCGTGCCCGCACGGCCTGCGGGCAGAGTTCCGGGTCCAGCTTCAGCGCGATCCAGGTGATACGGACCGCCGGGGAGCCCGTCTGCGCCTGCAGGGGCGCGTAGTTGCGTGCGGCGACCGACTGCTCCGGCAGGTGCGGCGCGGGAGCGGGCTGGGTGTGCTGCACGATCTGCGCCGACTCCAGCCGGATGCCGTCGACGTCCATGGCGTCCTTGACGAGGACCAGCGGCAGCGGCTGCGCTCCACGGTCCGGCCGCAGGGCGGTGGCGTCCGCCTCGACCCGGAGCACGGCCGTCAGATACGTACCGTCGCCGATCATGCCGACCGGCCGCCGATCGCGGACGCTGAACGAGCAGGTGCGCAAGCCCGGTTCGCACTCGACCGCCGGCGCGATGCCCGGCTCGGTCCCCGCAGGCGGCACGGCCGACGCGGCCGTGCGGGTACGGGCCCGCAGTGCGAGGACCGTGCGCAGCCACGCGGGCAGCGACCGCCGGTGCCTGCGTACGACGGCGAGCAGCACCAGCACCGCGGCCACCACCACGGCCGGGGCCAGCAGCAGGGGACCGACGACCCAGGCGCACAGCAGCAGCGCGGCGGCGATCTCGAACAGCACAAGCTGTTGCAACCGGAACGATTCGAACGGTCCCGGCCGCGCGCCGCCCGGCCCGCGAGGGCCCCGAGCGGCGGCCGGACCGCCGGGCCGCGGTGCTTCGGGAGACAGTGCGTTCCCGGCCGGAGGCGTCCGTGTCACGGAAGCCGTCATCGCGGCGCTCCCCCCGTCCGTCCGGGCCCAACTCGACCCGTGCCACGCCTCTTCCGCCTACCGGTCCGGCGGTTGGATCACCCTACCCGGCCCGCGCGGCACCACCGGGCGACAGGCATAGTAGGGGGCCGGTCCGGTGGGCAGGGTCCCGGTGCGGGACGTCGGACGCGGGCGCTCATGGCGCCGCACGGGGAGAGCACGGGAGACGGACGGACTCATGGCATCGCGGCGGGACGAGCTCAACGCGTACACGTTCGCGAAGAGGCGCATGGTGGCGGCGTTCCTCCGGCCCTCGCCCACCGGCTCCGACGAGGGCGCCCCACGCCCGCTGCGCGCCGTCCTGCCGAGCATGGTCGCCGGCGCTCTGATCCTCGCGGGCTTCGGCGCCGTCGGCATGTTCAGACCGGCCGCGCCCGTGGACTGGGACCGGCCGGGCACCAACGTGATCGTCGGCAAGACGTCGACCACCCGCTACGTCGTGCTCACCACCGGCCGGGGCAAGGCCGGCAGGACCCTGCTGCACCCCGTGCTGAACCTCGCGTCGGCCAGGCTGCTGCTCACCCCGCAGAACTACGACGTCGTGCAGGTCGCCGACGAGATCCTGGACGCGGGAAAGCCGCCGCGCGGACCGGTCCTCGGCATTCCGTACGCCCCGGACCGGCTGCCCGAGGCGAAGGACGCGGGCACCGCGAAGCGCTGGGCCGTGTGCGTGCAGCCGGGCGGCAGGGGCAACACCGTGCAGAAGGCCGCCTTCGTCCTCGCCGGACGGGACAACGGGCTGACGGAGGGCGCGAACAGGCTCACCGGAGGCCAGGTGCTCTACGTCAGGGGACAGGACCGGACCCGCTACCTCGTCGACGCACGCGGCACCAAGTACCGCGTCGACGAGACCGCGGCCGACAGCGGTCATCTGACCGGCGCCCTCGTCGGCAGCGCACAGCCGCAGCCGGTCACCGACGACTGGCTGGCCACCCTGCACGACGGCAGCCCGATCGCCTTCCCCCATATTCCCGGCGACGCCGGATCCCCGGCACACGTCGAAGGACGGCTCTCCGCGCAGGAGAACCGGATCGGCACGGTGCTGCGGACCAGGAACGGCGAGGGCACCGCCTACTACGTCGTTCTCCGCGGGAAGGTCCAGCCGGTCTCCGAGTTCACCGCCTGGCTGCTGATCAACTCCCCGCAGACCGCGGCCCTCGATCTGGACGGCGAGGCGCGTGCCGTCGGCCTGCAGGACTTCGTGCCCGACCGCACCCCCTTCGCAGGTCAGCCCGCACACTGGCCGGCGCACCGGGCCGACCGGGTCAACGCCACCGATGGCGGACCCTCCGGCCGGGACACCGTCTGCAACGTGCTGCGCACGACGGGCGACAACGGTGTGACGACGCTGAGCACCTGGGCGGGCACCTCGTACCCCGCCGCGGTCGGAGCGGGCGGCACGAGCACCTACGTCACCCCGGGCAGCGGTCTGCTCTACACCCAGGTCCGGGGCCGGCGGACCGGCCCGGACGGATCACTCTTCCTGGTGACCGACACGGGACTGCGGTACGCGGTTCAGGCGAACGGCGACAGCGACGCCGAGCGCTCCGGCATCGGCACCGGCGGCGTGGCGAACGGGCCGGACGGCCGCCCCGCGCCCGGCGAGGCGCAGACCAGGCTCGGTTACGGCAAGGTGACGCCCGCCCGCGTACCGATCGAGTGGTCGGACTTCCTGTCCAGGGGCCCCCGGCTCGACACCAACAGCGCACGCCGGCCCCAGGGTTCCTGACGGACGGACCCGGGACGGACGCGACGGAAGAGCACGGGGGAGACAGGACGATGCCGAACCGGAAGACGGCGCTGCTGACGGCCGCCGCCGCCGCGGCGGCGGCTCTCGCCGCACTCGCGGGGCCGCAGGCCGCCCATGCCGATCCGGGCCCCGTCGACCTGGGCATAGACGGCGGCGGCGTCTGCACCTTCCCGATGACGAAGCAGTTCGAGGGCCGCCCCTGGCCGCTCCAGCGTGTGCTCCTGGACGAGCTGTGGCAGGACACCAGGGGCCAGGGCGTCCGTGTCGCCGTCATCGACACCGGGGTGGACGACACCAACCCGCAGCTCACCTCGGCCGTGGACGCCTCCGCGGGCGCCGACTACCTCCCGGGCGGCGGCACCGACGGCACCGTCGACGCGGTCGGCCACGGCACCAAGGTGGCCGGCATCATCGCCGCCCGCCCCCGCGGCGGCACCGGGTTCGTCGGCCTGGCCCCCGCGGCCACCATCATCCCGATCCGCCAGAACGACGAGAGGAACAGCGGCAAGGACACCACGATGGCCGCCGCGATCACCCACGCCATCGCGAAGGGGGCCGACGTCATCAACATCTCCCAGGACACCAGCCGGCCGCTGACGGCGGACTCCGTGCTGGGCCGGGCGGTGGCCAAGGCCGTCGCCGGTGACATCGTGGTCGTCGCCTCCGCCGGGAACGACGGCACGGACGGCCGGCCGAGGCGCACCTACCCCGCAGCCTTCGACGGAGTTCTCGCCGTCGCGGCCTCCGACCGCAACAACGAACGTGCCCCCTTCTCCCAGGCCGGGGAGTTCGTCGGAGTCGCCGCACCCGGGGTGGACATCGTCTCGACCGTCCCCGGCAACGGCCAGTGCACCGACAACGGCACCAGCTTCTCCGCGCCCTACGCCACCGGCGTCGCCGCGCTGATGCGCGCGAAGTACCCGGACTGGACGGCGGCGCAGATCATCGCCCGGATCGAGCAGACCGCAGAGCGCTCCGTCAACGGGCACGACGACTACGTCGGCTGGGGAGTCGTCGACCCGGTGCGCGCGCTGTCCGGTGACGACGTCCCGCAGAACACACCCCGCCCGGACCCGCCGCCCGCGGCGGCCCGGGCCCCCGAACCCGCACACCTGCCGATGTCACCGACCGGGCAGGAACGGAACAAGCGGTACGCGTCCTACGCGCTGGCGGTCGCCGCTGTGCTCGTCGGCGTGGTCGCCGGCACCGCGACGGTCGTGCGCGACGTACGCAGACGCCGGGGTCCACGCTCCGGCTGAGCATGCGGTGGCGGCGCCCGGGACCACTCCCGGCACAAAAGCCGCAGTCGGGGAGAGATGGTGAAATGGCTAGGCTGATACGGGACTTCACGTACCGGATACCTGGCCGCGCTCGGCGGACAGGTCCGTGGACCGAGAGACAGGACCTCCGGATGACCAACCCCGCAGGCGGTTTCGGACTTGCCGACGACCCGATCGTCCAGGCCAAGAACAAGATCATCAACACGGCCGAGGCAGTGTCCAGACAGTCCAGGGAGCTGGCCGACATCCTGGCGACGGCCGGTGCCGGGTGGACCGGCGTCGGCGCCTCGGGGTTCACGTCGGCGCAGCTCGTGATCAACGAGGACCACGACGGGATCCGCCGCCTCCTCAACGTGCTGCACCACGCCGTGGGCGCCACGAGGAACCTCAGCAACGCCAACGACGAGGAGGTCCGCGCGGCCTTCCACTCGGTGAAGGAACCGGCGGCCCCGGCCAACACCTCAGGGCTGAACGGCCTCTGAGCCGCGCCGCCGCACACACCCCTTCCACCCCAGCGAGCCGGAGGAGAATCCTGATGGGCCACGACCCCCACACCAAGGTCAGGTACGAGAGCGTCCAGGAGATGGCGAACCGCATCCGCGCGGTGTCGCAGAACATCTGCCGCGACCTCGAGGAGATGGACACCGCGCTCAAGGTCGTCACCGACACCTGGGACGGTGAGGCGCACCGCGAGTACGTGACGCTCCAGAACAAGTACCGGGGCATGGCCGACGACATGAAGAGCCGGCTGGAGCAGGTCGCACGGATCGTCGAGACGGGCAAGGACCACTACCGGTCCACGGACCTCAAGTCCTCCCGCCTGTTCACCGAGGCGTACTGACCGCCGGCCCGAACGGCGCCACGGGGCGGTACACGGGAGGGGCACGCACACGGCAATGGGCACCTTCACCCGAACGTGCCCATTCTGCGTCCCGCCCCGCCGCTGAGCGGCCGCGTTACGTGAGGTCGAACTCGCCGTCCCGGGCGCCCAGTACGAAGGCGCGCCACTCGGCCTCGGTGTACCGCAGTACGGTCTCCGGATCCAGTGAGGACCTCATCGCGACCGCCCCGCCCGGCAGATGCGCGATCTCCACGCGCTCCTCGGCGTCCTCCGTGCCCGGCGCGCTCAGCCATTCCACCCCCGAGATGTCGAGTGCGTACAGCTCGTCCTTCTCCGCCTGCGTGCCCATCGTCAAGGGTTCCTCTCCGTACGTGGCTCTGTACGGCACGGTACAGGGCCCGTGCGGGCCGGGGATCGGGTCGGCGATTCGGCAGCGCGGAGCGCGGATATGTGCTTTCTCGCGGGCTCAGTGCCGCTCGGGCAGCCACCCGGTCTGCACCAGGTGATTCCCCCGGCGCCGGGAGGCGAAGTACCCGCGACCGGGCGGCATCGGACGCCCGCGCACCGTCCCGATCAGATCGCCCTCCGCCGGGTCGCCGGACAGCACGACGCCCTGGGCGCCCAGCTCCTTGATCCGCTGCATGAACCCCTCGTACATGGAGCGCGAGGCCCCCGCCGAGGCCCGCGCGACGACGAAGCGCACCCCGGCGTCCCGGGCGAACGGCAGATACTCCACCAGCGGGGCCAGTGGACTGCCCGCGCCCGTCGCCACCAGGTCGTAGTCGTCGACGAGGACGAAGATCTGCGGACCGGTCCACCAGCTGCGGTCGCGCAACTGCTGCGGACTGACGTCCGCCGGAGGCTGCCGGCGTGCGAACACCCCCGCCAGCGCCTCCATGTGCATCCGCAGCGCGTCCGCCGTCGGCGCGTACTCCAGCAGATGGCTCTCCGGCAGGGCGTCCAGCAGCGAGCGCCGGTAGTCGCCGACGACGAACTTCGCCTCGTCGGGGGAGTACCGCTCCGCGATCTGCTTGGCGATCAGCCGCAGCAGACCGGTCCTGCCCGACTCGCTCTCGCCGAAGACCAGGAAGAACGGATCGGTGTCGAAGTCGACGAACACAGGCTCCAGTTCCGTCTCGTCGATACCGATCGCGACTCCCCGCTGCGGGAACTCGAACCCCTTCGGCAGCTGCTCCGCCGGCAGCCTGTGCGGAAGCAGCCGTACGGCCGGGGCCGGCGCACCCGCCCAGCCCGCCCGCACCGCCTCGGTCAACGCGGCCGTTCCCCCGGCCGGATCCGCCGCACCGGCGACGGAGTCGGTACGCGGCAGCGCACCCATGAAGTGCAGCTTCTCCGCCACCTGGCCACGGCCGGGCACCCCCGTGGGGACCTGGGCAGCGACCCTGCGGTCGAACTCGGAGTCCATCACGTCGCCGAGCCGCAGTTCGAGCCGCCCGAGGATCTGGTCCTTCAGCGCGGCCCGCACCTCCATGTAACGGGCCGCCGACAGGACGACATGGACGCCGTAGCCGAGGCCGCGTGCGGCGATGTCGGTGACGACCTGTTCCAGCCCCTCGTACTCGGTCCGGAATCCGCTCCAGCCGTCGATGACCAGGAAGACATCGCCCCACGCCTCGCCGGGCAGCTCACCGAGTGCACGCCTGCGGCGGTAGGTGGAGACCGAGTCGATCCCATGGGTGCGGAAGAACTCCTCGCGCCGGGCCAGCACCCCCGCCACCTCGGCGACCGTGCGCCGCACCCGTTCCGGGTCCAGCCGTGCGGCCATGCCGCCGACATGCGGCAGCTCCGCCAGCGAGGCGAGCCCGCCGCCCCCGAAGTCGAGTCCGTAGAACTGCACCTCGCGCGGGGTGTGGGTGAGCGCGAACGAAGCGATCAGCGTCCGCAGCAGCGTCGACTTGCCCGACCGCGGGCCGCCGACCACCATCAGGTGCCCCGCCGCACCGGAGAAGTCCCGGTACAGCACCTCGCGCCGCTGCTCGAACGGCTTGTCGACCAGGCCGAGAGGGACGGTCAGCCCGCCGGGCCGGGTGTACTCCGTGGCGGTGAATCCGCGATCTGCGGTCTCGGCGAGCCCAGGCAGCAGTTGGTCGAGTGTCGGCGCCCGGTCCAGCGGCGGCAGCCACACCTGATGGGCGGGCACCCCCTGCCCCTCCAGCCGCCGCACGATCACATCGAGGACGGTGTCGGCGAGCGCGTCACCCCCGGTGTCCGCCGGTACGGCCGCCGCCGGGTCCGGCGCCGCGTACTCCACCGGCACCGGCAGCGCACTGAACACCGCGGCCCGCCGCTCGGCCGGCAGCACTCCGGCCGGGAGGTCGGGGACACCGGTGCGGTACGCCCCAGACACGTATGCCGCCTTGAACCGGGTCATCCCCTCCGTACCGGCCTTGAGATAGCCGGAGCCGGGCACCGGCGGCAGGTGGTAGGCGTCCGCCGCACCCAGCGCCGTGCGCGACTCCGCCGCCGAGAACGTCCGCAGACCGATCCGGTACGAGAGATAGGTGTCCAGACCTCGCAGCTTTCCCTCCTCCAGCCGCTGCGAGGCCAGCAGCAGATGCACCCCCAGCGAACGGCCGATCCGCCCGATCTGAATGAACATGTCGATGAAGTCCGGCTTGGCGGTCAGCAGTTCGGAGAACTCGTCGATGACCAGGACCAGCGAGGCCAGCGGCTCCAGCGCGGCGCCCGCCGCCCGCGCCTTCTCGTAGTCGTGGACGCCCGCGTAGTTGCCCGCCGAGCGCAGCAGCTCCTGGCGGCGCTGCAGCTCACCGCGGATCGCGTCGCCCATCCGGTCGACCAGCGTCAGATCGTCGGCCAGATTGGTGATGACCGCGGCCACGTGCGGCAGGTGCGACATACCGGCGAACGTCGCACCGCCCTTGAAGTCCGCGAGCACGAAGTTCAGCGTCTCGGAGGGGTGCGTGACCGCGAGCCCGAGCACCAGCGTCCGCAGCAGCTCCGACTTCCCGGAACCCGTCGCACCGACACAGAGCCCGTGCGGCCCCATGCCCTCCTGCGCCGCCTCCTTCAGGTCCAGCATGACCGGCAGGCCGTCCTCGCCGACCCCGATCGGCACCCGCAGCCGCTCGGAGGCCGACCGCGGACGCCAGGTGCGCGCCACATCGACCGAACCAGCGTCACCCAGATTCAGCAGATCGGTGAAGTCCAGCTCGGCGAGCAGCGGTTCGTCGTCGCCCCCGCCCGTCCTGAGCGGCGCCAGCTGCCTGGCCAGCGCCTCGGCAGCGGGCAGCGCGATACCGTCCGGCACTCCCTCGTACACCAACCCCGCAGCGGACTCCAGACGCAGCAGTCCGGGCCGCACCACCACGGACAGCCCGCCGCGCGGCGCGTCGAGCTCGCCCGGCACCACCTCGACGACCGTCACGCCCTGCAGCCCCTCGGCCGCCGCCAGCAGTGAATCCGGCGGGACCCTGCCGCCGTCCAGCACGACCACGACATGCGGCCGGTCCAGCAGCGGCCTGCCCTCCCGGCCGAACCGCGGCCGCCCCTCCAGCCACGGCGCCAGCAACAGCTCGACCTCACCCAGGCCCGTCCCGAACAGCCGCTTCGATCCGGCCCCGTCCACCTGACCGGGCACCTGCACATGCGGCAGCCACTTCGTCCACTCCCAGCGCGCCACCGCACCGGGCCCGGCCACGACCGCGACCACCAGATCCTCGGGGGAGTGCAGCGTCACCAACTGGGCCACCACCGCCCGCGCCGCGGACCGGGCCGACTCCGCCGCGCCGGAGACCGTCACGTGGTAGAACGCCCGCATCGAGACGGCCATCGGCAGCCCGTCCAACGAGCCGTGCACCGCGAGGAACCGCTGCATCGCGCCCGCGCACAACGGCTCCAGCTCATCCACCGGAGCGGTGTCCGGAGCCGACAGCGGCGTCGACAGCAGCTGTGTCCCCAGCCCGACCCGCACCTGGCCGAAGTCCTCGTCGCCGGGCCGCCGTTCCCACACCCGTCCGGTGTCGGCCGCCACCGACCACAGCTGCTCGGGCGCCGGCTGCAGATACAACTGCGCGTCCCGCTGGGCACGCGCGGTCCGGCGCACCGTACGCCGCGTCTGCGCCAGGTACTTGAGGTAGTCGCACCGGACATCCGCCAACTGCCCCTGCGAGCCGCGCCGGTGACGGACCAGCTGCGCAACGATCATGCCGGCGGTCGACACCAGCATCAGCACGCCCATCACCCGCATGAACGGGGGAGCCTGCGGCGAGAAGAAGAAGACCACCGAGGAGGCCATGCCGAGCACCGGCAGGAGCTGCATCAACAGGCCCTCCCGCTGCCCGCGAGGCAGCTCGGGAGGGGCCGCCAACGTCAGGGCGTCCGTGGGGACTTCCGGCGGCAGGGACCGCGGCGGTCGTTTCACGACGATCTGGCTCACCGGAACATCAATCCCTCAGTGCGGACGGGAGGACCGGATGGATCCGCACCGGCGCCCCCGCGGCTGCCTCGCGGACTGGCCTCCGCGCGACGGCGATCCTACGTGCCGGGGGCCGTTCACCCGCCCCGGTAGGGTTGCGCGCGCACGGTGCGCCACCGCGAACCAGGGGGACCAGACACGTGAGTACGACCGCAGCGACCGGCTTCTGCCGCGTCACTGTCGTGGCACCCGACAGCCGGACCGACGTCGCACTTCCGGAGGACATCGCGGTCGCCGACGTCTATCCGGAGATCCTCCGCCTCACCGGCCGGACCCGGACAGCCGGCACTCCCGCCGGACACCACCTCGTACGCCGCGACGGCACGGTCCTCGACGGGTCCAGGACCCTCGCCGCCCAGCAGGTGCTCGACGGCGAACTCCTGCTGCTGCGCCCCTTCGCCCGCTCCCTGCCGCCCGCAGTCTTCGACGACGTCACCGACGCCGTCGCCTCGGCCGTCAGCCGCGACCGCCGTCTCTGGAGCGACGACCTGCTGCGCGGCGCAGGACTGGCCGGGGCGGTCGCCCTGCTCGTCCTGATGGCCCTCGTCCTCTGGTGCGCCGACCCGGCCCGCCACGACATGCACGGCCTGCCCGGCATCGTCGCCGGCTGCGCGGGAGTGCTGCTCACCGCCTTCGCGGGGGTACGCGCCCGGGTCTACGCGGACCGTGCCGCCGCCGTCGCACTCGGTCTCGGCGCACTGCCCCTCCTCCTCGTCGCGGGCTCCGGCATCATCGGTCCCGACGCCGGCCAGGGCCCCGGCAGGCTGCAGCTCCTGCTCGGCTGCGTCACCGTCCTGGTCGCCTCTGTAGTCCTGGTCGCCCTGACACCGGGCGGCGACGCCCCCTTCGTCGCGGCGACCTTCCTCGCCACCGCCGGCACCCTGGCGGTCTTCGTCGCGATACTCACCGAGACCTCAGCCACGAAGGCCGCAGCCGTCTGCGCCCCGGCCGCCATCGGACTCGTCGCCTTCCTGCCCGGCCTCTCCGCCCGCTTCGCCCGGCTGCCCATCGGATACGCCGCGCCCCGCCCCGCCCAGGGCGGCTACGGCGACCCCGCAGGCGTCCCGGACGGCGGCCCCGGCGTCCCGGGCTTGCCCGTCGACGCCGACGGCATCGCGGACCGTGCCCGCCGCGGCCACGAACTGCTGCTCGGCCTCACCGCCGGCTGCGCGGCCGTCCTCGTCGCGACCGCCGCCGTACTCGGCTTCTCCGACAGCGCCTGGGGGCGGCTGCTCGCCCTGGCCGCGGGACTCTCGCTGCTGCTGCGCGCCCGGCTCTTCCGCTACACCTCGCAGATCGTCTGCCTGCTGGTGGCGGGCATCGGCGCGGTCGCCCTGCTGATCACCGGCCTCGCGCTGAACCCGCCCGCCGAGCTGCTGGACGAGCTGACCCGGTACGGCGACCGCGGCCCGCTCGGCCTCCGTACGATGTGGCTCTCCGCAGCCGTCGCCGCCGGTGCCGCCCTGCTCACCGCGGTCGCCCTGATCGTGCCGCGCAAGGGACTCTCTCCTTTCTGGGGGCGGCTCCTGGACCTCGCCGAGAGCGCGCTCCTGCTCTCCCTGGTCCCGCTCTGCCTGGCCGTTCTCGACGTGTTCGCCAGGGCCAGGGCCCTCACGGGCTGAGCCCTGTCAGGGCCGCTCCGAACGGCTGGTAGTCTGGCTGTGGCCGTTTGTGTACGCGTTCCCGGTTCGTTCTGGGAGCTGCGCTCATCGGACCTTCGCTCCCGAGTCACGCAAGCCCCCCTGAGAACAAGACCAGGGGCACTCGTGGGCGCATCGAACACCTAGAGGAGTACCGCGTGCCGCTCGACGCCGCTACGAAGAAGCAGATCATGACCGAGTTCGCGCAGAAGGAGGGCGACACCGGTTCCCCCGAGGTTCAGGTGGCCATGCTCTCCCGCCGCATCTCGGACCTGACCGAGCACCTCAAGACGCACAAGCACGACCACCACTCCCGTCGTGGTCTGCTGATCCTGGTCGGCCAGCGTCGCCGCCTTCTGCAGTACCTGGCCAAGAAGGACATCCAGCGCTTCCGTGCGCTCGTCGACCGCCTCGGCATCCGCCGTGGTGCGGCCGGCGGCGCCAAGTAAAGACGTTGCGAAAGGGAGCGGTGCCCACTTCCAGGGGGCCGCTCCCTTTGCCGTACGTGCGGGACCTGGGTCAAGCTCAGTAACCTGGACGTACAACACCAGACGAGGAGAGGCGCGCCCCACGGCCGCCGCCGGTCCTCGGTAGTGGCCCCCGGGACAATGCCCGGGAGCTTCGATCGAAGACCGGCCCCGCACACACGGTGCGCTTCTCCGCACCGTCCTCCGCCACACGGGCGACAGGACGAAAGACGACGAGTATGGAGAAAACACTAGTGGAGAACGAGACCCACTACGCCGAGGCCGTTATCGACAACGGAACCTTCGGCACCCGCACCATCCGCTTCGAGACGGGCCGCCTGGCCAAGCAGGCCGCCGGCTCCGCCGTCGCGTACCTGGACGACGACACCATGGTGCTGTCGGCCACCACCGCTTCCAAGCGGCCCAAGGACCAGCTCGACTTCTTCCCCCTCACGGTGGACGTCGAGGAGCGGCAGTACGCCGCCGGCAAGATCCCCGGCTCCTTCTTCCGCCGGGAGGGCCGTCCCTCCGAGGACGCGATCCTCACCTGCCGCCTGATCGACCGGCCGCTGCGCCCCTCCTTCAAGAAGGGCCTGCGCAACGAGATCCAGATCGTCGAGACGATCATGGCGCTCAACCCCGACCACCTGTACGACGTGGTCGCGATCAACGCCGCCTCGGCTTCCACGATCCTGGCGGGCCTGCCCTTCTCCGGCCCGATCGGCGCCACCCGCGTCGCCCTGATCAAGGGCCAGTGGGTCGCCTTCCCGACGCACACCGAGCTCGAGGACGCCGTCTTCGACATGGTCGTCGCGGGTCGCGTCCTGGAGGACGGCGACGTCGCGATCATGATGGTCGAGGCCGAGGCCACCGAGAAGACCATCCAGCTCGTCCAGGACGGTGCCGAGGCCCCGACCGAAGAGGTCGTCGCCGCCGGTCTGGAAGCTGCGAAGCCCTTCATCAAGTCGCTCTGCAAGGCCCAGTCGGACCTCGCCGCCAAGGCTGCCAAGCCCACCGG
Source organism: Streptomyces sp. NPDC058221 (assembly GCF_042882365.1). NCBI lineage: Bacteria > Bacillati > Actinomycetota > Actinomycetes > Kitasatosporales > Streptomycetaceae > Streptomyces > Streptomyces sp. NPDC058221. The sequence goes on from NZ_JBHVWF010000045.1 coordinate 44,234, forward strand.
CGAGTTCCCGGTCTTCCTCGACTACCAGGACGACGTCCTGGAGGCGCTCTCCAAGGCCGTCAGCACCGAGCTTTCCAAGGCGCTCACCATCGCCGGCAAGCAGGAGCGCGAGGCTGAGCTGGACCGCATCAAGGAGATCGCCGGCGAGAAGCTGCTCCCGGCCTTCGAGGGCCGCGAGAAGGAGATCTCCGGTGCCTACCGCGCGCTGACCAAGAAGCTGGTCCGCGAGCGCGTCATCAAGGACAAGGTCCGCATCGACGGCCGCGGCGTCACGGACATCCGTACGCTCGCCGCCGAGGTCGAGGCCATCCCGCGCGTGCACGGCTCGGCGCTGTTCGAGCGTGGCGAGACCCAGATCCTGGGCGTCACCACCCTCAACATGCTCCGCATGGAGCAGCAGCTGGACACCCTCTCCCCGGTGACCCGCAAGCGCTACATGCACAACTACAACTTCCCGCCGTACTCCGTCGGTGAGACCGGCCGCGTGGGCTCGCCCAAGCGCCGCGAGATCGGCCACGGTGCGCTCGCCGAGCGCGCCATCGTGCCGGTGCTGCCGTCGCGCGAGGAGTTCCCCTACGCGATCCGTCAGGTCTCCGAGGCGCTGGGCTCCAACGGCTCGACGTCCATGGGCTCGGTCTGCGCCTCCACCATGTCGCTGCTGAACGCCGGTGTGCCCCTCAAGGCCGCCGTCGCCGGTATCGCCATGGGCCTGATCTCGCAGGAGATCGACGGCAAGACCCACTACGTCGCCCTCACCGACATCCTCGGTGCCGAGGACGCGTTCGGTGACATGGACTTCAAGGTCGCCGGTACGAAGCAGTTCGTGACCGCGCTCCAGCTCGACACCAAGCTCGACGGCATCCCCGCCTCGGTCCTGGCCGCCGCGCTGAAGCAGGCCCGTGACGCCCGCCTCCACATCCTCGATGTGATGAACGAGGCCATCGACGTCCCGGACGAGATGTCCCCCAACGCCCCGCGGATCATCACCGTCAAGATCCCGGTGGACAAGATCGGTGAGGTCATCGGCCCCAAGGGCAAGATGATCAACCAGATCCAGGAGGACACCGGCGCCGACATCACGATCGAGGACGACGGCACCATCTACATCGGTGCCCAGCAGGGCTCGCAGGCCGAGGCCGCGCGCGCCACGATCAACGCCATCGCCAACCCGACCATGCCGGAGGTCGGCGAGCGCTACCTGGGTACGGTCGTCAAGACCACCACCTTCGGTGCCTTCGTCTCCCTGATGCCCGGCAAGGACGGTCTGCTGCACATCTCGCAGATCCGCAAGCTCGCCGGTGGCAAGCGCGTGGAGAACGTCGAGGACGTGCTCGCCGTCGGCGCCAAGGTCCAGGTCGAGATCGCGGAGATCGACTCCCGCGGCAAGCTCTCCCTCATCCCCGTCATCGAGGGCGAAGAGGACGAGAAGAAGGACGACACCGACAAGTGACGTCCCGTAGTTCCGTGACGACGGCCCGCACCTCCTCGGAGGCGCGGGCCGTCGCCCGTACCCAAACGCTTCTCAAGGGCAGCAACGGCATCGGCACGGTCCGCCGCACGGTCCTCCCCGGCGGCCTGCGCATCGTCACCGAGACTCTGCCCTCCGTACGCTCCGCCACCTTCGGCATCTGGGCCAACGTCGGATCACGCGACGAGACCCCGACCCTGAACGGCGCGACCCACTACCTCGAACACCTCCTCTTCAAGGGCACCGACAAGCGCAGCGCCCTGGACATCTCCTCCGCCATCGACGCGGTGGGCGGCGAGATGAACGCCTTCACGGCGAAGGAGTACACCTGCTACTACGCGCGGGTCCTCGACACGGACCTGCCGCTGGCCATCGACGTCGTCTGCGACATGCTGACCGGCTCGCTGATCGCCTCCGAGGACGTCGACGCCGAACGCGGCGTCATCCTCGAAGAGATCGCGATGACGGAGGACGACCCGGGCGACTGCGTGCACGACCTGTTCGCGCACACGATGCTCGGCGACACCCCGCTGGGCCGTCCGGTCCTCGGCACGGTCGACACGGTCAACGCGCTGGACCGCGGCCGGATCGCCCGCTTCTACAAGAAGCACTACGACCCCACGCACCTCGTCGTCGCCGCCGCAGGCAACGTCGACCACGCCACGGTCGTACGCCAGGTCCGCAGGGCCTTCGAGCGCGCAGGCGCCCTGTCCCGCACCGACGCCGTCCCCACCCCACCGCGGGACGGCTCCCGCACGCTGCGCACCGCGGGCAGGGTCGAGCTGCTGAACCGCAAGACCGAGCAGGCGCATGTGGTCCTCGGCATGCCGGGACTGGCCCGCACCGACGAGCGCCGCTGGGCACTCGGCGTACTCAACACCGCCCTCGGCGGCGGAATGAGCTCCCGCCTCTTCCAGGAGGTGCGGGAGAAGCGCGGCCTTGCGTACAGCGTGTACTCGTACACCCAGGGCTTCGCGGACTGCGGGCTGTTCGGCGTGTACGCCGGCTGCCGCCCGAGCCAGGTCCATGACGTCCTCAAGATCTGCCGGGACGAGCTCGACCGGGTCGCATCGGACGGACTGGACGACGAGGAGATCGGCCGCGCCGTCGGGCAGCTCTCCGGTTCCACGGTCCTCGGCCTGGAGGACACCGGCGCGCTGATGAACCGCATCGGCAAGAGCGAACTGTGCTGGGGCGAGCAGATGTCCGTCGACGACATGCTGGCCCGCATCGCCCAGGTCACCCCCGACGACGTCCGGTCCGTGGCGGCCGAGGTCCTCGGACACCGTCCCTCGCTGTCCGTCATCGGCCCGCTCAAGGACAAGCAGGCCGACCGCCTGCACGCATCAGTCGCCTAGCCCCCCAGCCCCGCTAGTCACCCGAAAGAAGCAAGCATGAGCAAGCTGCGCGTGGCCGTTCTCGGTGCCCGGGGCCGTATCGGCTCCGAGGCGGTACGGGCCGTCGAGGCCGCCGACGACCTGGAGCTGGTGGCCGCACTCGGCCGCGGCGACAAGCTGGAGACCCTCACGGAGACCGGTGCCCAGGTTGTCGTCGAGCTCACCACCCCCGCCTCGGTGATGGAGAACCTGGAGTTCTGCACCGGACACGGCATCCACGCCGTGGTCGGCACCACCGGCTGGACCGACGAACGGCTCGCGCAGCTGAACACCTGGCTCTCCGGCTCGCCGGAGACCGGTGTGCTCATCGCCCCGAACTTCTCCATCGGCGCGGTCCTCACCATGAAGTTCGCGCAGCAGGCCGCGCGCTACTTCGAGTCGGTCGAGGTCATCGAGCTGCACCACCCCAACAAGGCAGATGCCCCCTCCGGCACCGCCGCCCGCACCGCCCAGCTCATCGCCAAGGCCCGCCGTGAGGCCGGCTGCGCCCCTCAGCCGGACGCCACAGCGACGGCACTGGACGGGGCACGCGGCGCCGACGTCGACGGGATCCCGGTCCACTCGGTCCGGCTCCGCGGCCTTCTGGCCCACCAGGAGGTGCTGCTGGGAGGCGAGGGCGAGACCCTCACCATCCGGCACGACTCGCTGCACCACAGCAGCTTCATGCCGGGCATTCTGCTCGGTGCGCGCCGTGTGGTGACCACCCCGGGCCTCACGTTCGGCCTGGAAAACTTCCTCGACCTGAACTGACTGAGCCCCCGCCATGCGCGCAAAGATCACTTACGCCGTCACCGCTGCCGTCCTGGTCTTCTACTTCGCCCTGGCCGGCAGCCGTGGCGTCCTGCTCATCCGGCACGGCACGCTGCTCACGGTGGCCTTCGGGGTCGCGGTGCTCATCCTGCCGTTGATCGGCATCTGGTTCCTCTGGAAGAACACCCAGTTCGTCCGGAGGGCCAACGTCCTGGCCGCCGAACTCGACGCCGAGGGCGGGCTGCCGGTCGACGACCTGGTCCGGACCCCGAGCGGCCGGATCGACCGCGACTCCGCCGACGCGACGTTCGCGCGCCGTCAGGCGGAGACGGAGGACACTCCGGACGACTGGCGCTGCTGGTTCCGCCTCGCTGTGGCCTACCAGGACGCCCGGGACACCCCACGCGCCCGCAAGGCCATGCAACGAGCGATTGCACTGCACAACACCGGCACACCGACTCCGAAGGCCACTCCGAGTCCGACCGGCACCTCAAGCCCGTCAGCCACCCAGAGCCCGACCGGCACCTCAAGCCCGTCCGGCGATTGAGGACATAAAAAAGCCGTCCGGCGACTGAGGGACACCCCCGGTCGCCGGACGGCAAGGCCCGCAACGCCTAGTGCTGCCGGTACTCGTCGCCCCAGGCCTCAATCGTGTCGGCGGCCCGGTCGAACGCCTCCCCCCGCGAAAGAAAATCCGCGTTGGAGTCCGTGAGCAGCGGCGGAATCGCGTCGCCACCCCTGCGCACGACGATCAGGGCCTGGCCCTGAACCGTCCGCGGGAACCCGAGCCACTTCACCGGCTGCTGCACCGTACGGACCGCGGTGGCGCGGTTCCACGGCACCGTCGTCGTCCGGAAGAACCCCACGCGGCGAATGCCGTGCCGGCTCACCCAGGCGCCGATCCGCAGCATCCGCAGGGCGCAGATGATCACCGCGAGGGCGAGCGCGAGACAGGCGCCCGCACCGGGCATCGCCCCGGCGAACGCGATGATCATCCCTGCGAACAGGATGAACGAGGCGAGCAGCAGCAGGGTGGCCGCGGCCGCGACCCGCCACGGTCCGGGGCGGTAGGGACGCCGCCAGCTGTCGTGGTCGTCGAACGGCAGCGCGACATCCTCAGCGCTCGCGTCAAACGCGCGGTCGGCCGTCAGGAAGGGCAGGGGCACGACTGATCCTCACTCACAAGCACGCTCGATTGCTGTGCCCGGTGAGGCTACCGAGGAGGTGGCCGGCCGTACCACCCCAGGGGGCCCGTACGAGTCAGTGCCCGCGCGCGGCCTCGGTCTGCTGACTGTGCGCGTGCGACTGATCGGGTGCCAGGGCGGGAAGGCCGAGGATCAGGGACCCGGCGAGGCCGGCGACGACGGCCAGCCCGACGAGACTGCGGCCCGCCAGTTCGGACAGGCTGCTGCGCTCCCGGGGCGGCGGTGTGACGTTACTGCGGAATCGGTCGGCCTCGGCTACGAACGAGAACGGGACGGATTCACGCCGGCGGAACATGAGGAAGCTCTCCTTGAACTATGTATCGGGTGGTGCTATTGAGTCAGACGCACGGCGAGCCCGATCGGTGCCCCGAATCGCCGAATTGGTCGAAGAAATCCTCGAACGGGCGGTGCGGACGGCGTTGTCAGTGGCGGCCCGTAGAGTGGGCGCCGCCCGAGCGACGCCATTGGAAGGACCCCGCCGGTGACCGAGACCCCCGAGCCCGCAAAGCCCAGCTTCCGCAGCGACGTCACCGTTGACCTGGTGAAACATGCCGCAGGCGACTCCGATGTGTTGTTCGCCGCCCGTGTTTCCACGGCCGGTGAGCAGTCCCTGGAGGAGGTCACCAAGGATCCTGAGCGCTCCAAGGGGCTCATCAACTACCTGATGCGGGACCGGCACGGAAGCCCGTTCGAGCACAACTCGATGACCTTCTTCATCAGTGCCCCGATCTTCGTCTTCCGTGAGTTCATGCGGCACCGCGTCGGCTGGTCGTACAACGAGGAATCGGGCCGCTACAGGGAGCTGGAGCCGGTCTTCTACGTCCCGGGGGAGTCCCGCAAGCTCGTCCAGCAGGGCCGTCCCGGCAAGTACGAGTTCGTCGAGGGCACCGAGGCCCAGCAGGAGCTCACCGGCCGCGTCATGGAGGACTCGTACCGCCAGGCGTACGAGGCCTACCAGGAGATGCTGGCCGCGGGTGTGGCCCGTGAGGTGGCCCGCGCCGTACTCCCGGTCGGTCTGTTCTCCTCGATGTACGCCACGTGCAACGCCCGCTCGCTGATGCACTTCCTCGGCCTGCGTACGCAGCACGAGCTGGCGAAGGTTCCGTCCTTCCCGCAGCGCGAGATCGAGATGGTCGGCGAGCAGATGGAGGCCCACTGGGCGGAGCTCATGCCGCTCACCCATGCAGCCTTCAACAAAAATGGACGCGTAGCCCCATAGGCGGTGTCCGTATTGCGGCGTTTCGTGAAGTTCATCTAGGCTGATCAAACGGACCCGGCACTGCTTGAACCCCCGAGCAGGCAGTGCCGGGCTCCTATCGCTTGTCCCCCCGAGGGGACACTGGGCGCCGAGCAACGAGTAGCGTGTTACCCATGGCTCCGATCTCCACTCCGCAGACCCCCTTCGGGCGGGTCCTCACCGCTATGGTCACGCCCTTCACGGCGGACGGCGCACTCGACCTCGACGGTGCGCAGCGGCTCGCCACCCATCTGGTGGACGCAGGCAACGACGGCCTGATCATCAACGGCACCACCGGCGAGTCCCCGACCACCAGCGACGCGGAGAAAGACCAGCTCGTACGGGCTGTGCTGGAAGCTGTGGGAGACCGGGCGCACGTGGTCGCCGGCATCGGGACCAACGACACCCGACACAGCGTCGAACTCGCCCGGACGGCCGAGCGCTCCGGCGCCCACGGCCTGCTCGCGGTCACGCCGTACTACAACAAGCCGCCGCAGGAAGGCCTCCTGCGTCACTTCACGGCGATTGCGGACGTCACCGGCCTGCCGGTGATGCTCTACGACATTCCCGGCCGCAGCGGTGTGCCGATCGACACAGAGACGCTGGTGAGGCTCGCCGAACACCCGCGTATCGTCGCCAACAAGGACGCCAAGGGCGACCTCGGCCGAGCCAGCTGGGCCATCGCCCAGTCGGGCCTCGCCTGGTACTCGGGCGACGACATGCTGAACCTCCCGCTCCTCTCGGTCGGCGCGGTCGGCCTCGTCTCCGTCGTCGGTCATGTCGTCACCCCCGACCTGCGGGCCCTCCTGGAGGCCTTCCTCGGCGGCGACGTCCAGAAGGCCACGGAGATCCACCAGAAGCTGCTGCCCGTCTTCACCGGAATGTTCCGCACCCAGGGCGTGATCACCACCAAGGCCGCACTGACCCTCCAGGGTCTGCCCGCCGGCCCGCTGCGGCTCCCCCTGGTGGAACTCTCCGCACACGAAACGGCACAGCTCAAGATCGATCTCGCCGCCGGTGGGGTACAGCTGTAACCACAGACTTCACAACTGAATACGCGAAGAACACTCGCAAGAGGGCAACACCCCAAGACAACAGCAAGTGCACGAATGACATGCGCGCCACGTGCCCAAGCGGTACGTGGCGCGTGTGGTAAGGAGAGTCTTTTGAGTCATCCGCATCCTGAACTCGGCACCCCGCCGAAGCTCCCGAAGGGCGGCCTGCGGGTCACCCCGCTCGGTGGCCTCGGCGAAATCGGGCGCAACATGACGGTCTTCGAATACGGCGGCCGTCTGCTCATCGTCGACTGCGGCGTCCTCTTCCCCGAGGAGGAGCAGCCCGGAATCGACCTGATCCTTCCGGATTTCACGACGATCCGGGACCGCCTCGACGACATCGAGGGCATCGTCCTCACGCACGGCCACGAGGACCACATCGGTGGCGTCCCGTATCTGCTGCGTCTGAAGCCGGACATCCCGCTGATCGGCTCCAAGCTCACCCTCGCGCTCATCGAGGCGAAGCTCCAGGAGCACCGGATCCGTCCGTACACCCTTGAGGTCACGGAGGGCCAGCGCGAGCGCATCGGCGTCTTCGACTGCGAGTTCATCGCGGTCAACCACTCCATCCCGGACGCTCTCGCGGTCGCCATCCGCACCCCTGCGGGTATGGCCGTCGCCACTGGTGACTTCAAGATGGACCAGCTCCCGCTGGACGGCCGTCTCACCGACCTGCACGCGTTCGCGCGGCTGAGCGAGGAGGGCATCGACCTTCTGCTCTCCGACTCGACGAACGCGGAGGTCCCCGGCTTCGTACCGCCGGAGCGGGACATCTCGAACGTCCTGCGCACGGTATTCGCCAACGCCCAGAAGCGGATCATCGTGGCGAGCTTCGCCAGCCACGTGCACCGCATTCAGCAGATCCTCGACACGGCCCACGAATACGGCCGCAGGGTCGCCTTCGTCGGGCGGTCGATGGTCCGGAACATGGGCATCGCCCGTGACCTGGGCTATCTGAAGGTTCCCGCGGGTCTGGTCGTCGACGTCAAGACCCTCGACGACCTGCCGGACGACGAGGTCGTGCTGGTCTGCACGGGTTCCCAGGGCGAGCCGATGGCGGCCCTGTCCCGGATGGCCAACCGTGATCACCAGATCAGGATCGTCCAGGGCGACACGGTCATCCTGGCCTCCTCGCTGATCCCCGGTAACGAGAACGCGGTCTACCGCGTGATCAACGGTCTGACCCGCTGGGGCGCCAACGTCGTCCACAAGGGCAATGCCAAGGTCCACGTCTCGGGCCACGCCTCGGCCGGCGAGCTGCTGTACTTCTACAACATCTGCAAGCCGAAGAACCTGATGCCGGTCCACGGCGAATGGCGCCACCTCAGGGCCAACGCCGAGCTGGGCGCCCTCACCGGCGTACCGAAGGACCACATCGTCATCGCCGAGGACGGCGTGGTCGTCGACCTGATCGACGGCAAGGCCAAAATCGTCGGCAAGGTCCAGGCGGGCTATGTGTACGTGGACGGCCTTTCGGTCGGCGACGTCACCGAGACCTCTCTCAAGGACCGCCGGATCCTCGGCGACGAGGGGATCATCTCCGTCTTCATCGTGGTCGACAGCAACACCGGCAAGATCGTGGGCGGCCCGCACATCCAGGCCCGGGGCTCCGGCATCGACGACTCCGCATTCAGCGCGGTCGTACCGAAGGTCCAGGACGCACTGAACAAGTCGGCGCAGGACGGCGTCATGGAGCCGCACCAGCTCCAGCAGCTGGTCCGCCGCACGGTGGGCAAGTGGGTCTCCGACACCTACCGCCGGCGCCCGATGATCCTTCCAGTCGTCGTCGAGGTCTGACCCCGACAGGCACGAACAGGCGCGAACTCCGGAGCGGGGCCCCCGATTTGCATCGGGGAGCCCCGCTCCAGTACGTTTACGTCTCCACCTCACCGGGAAGCACCGCGCGCACTCGTGCGCCGCGAGCCCTCCCAGGGGGACGGAAATTCCGACTCGGAACTTCTGATAAAGTCGGATCCGCCGAAAGGCAAGGCCACTTCAACGGCCACCGGAAATCAAATTCGAACCGGAAACGGAACGAAAACGAGTCTGGTAAGGTTGAAACCGCTGGAATGGGAAACGCGAAAGCGAAGAACTGGAAAGCGAAAAACGCGAGACCCGCTTCGACCGGGAATCGGACACGAAAGAGTCTGATAGAGTCGGAAACGCAAGACCGAAGGGAAGCGCCCGGAGGAAAGCCCGCAGGGGTGAG
>NZ_JBHVWF010000046.1:0-52551 GCF_042882365.1 Streptomyces sp. NPDC058221
CGACTTCCTCCACAGCTACAACTACCATCGCTGCCACACCGCACTCGGAGGCCAGCCCCCGATCAACCGAGTCAACAACGCTGCGGGTCAATACATCTAGCCGCCGCCTCGGGGCGGCCCGTCACCTCAGGGCGGCCCGCCGCCTCAGGTCAGTCGCCGCCCCGGGGATGTGCCGCTTCACTCCGCTCCCATGCTTCTCCCGGTTCGTTCTGCGTTGATCCACGGGATTGCGGACGGGGAGGATCCACCTGGCCCGGCGGCACGCATACTCGGGGCATGACCGCGTATGACGCCATCGTTCTCGCCGGCGGTGCCGCGAAGCGGCTCGGCGGTGCCGACAAGCCCGGGTTGCAGGTCGGTGGCCGTGCGCTGCTCGACCGGGTGCTCGCGGCGTGCTCCGACGCGGGGACCACGGTGGTGGTCGGGGGCAGACGGCCCACCGTGCGCGCTGTGACCTGGGCGCGCGAGGAGCCGCAGGGCGGCGGCCCGTTGGCCGCGCTCGGCGCGGGGGTCCGGCACACGGCCGCGGAGCGCCTTCTGGTGCTCTCCGCCGATCTGCCGTTCCTCGGAGCGGACACGGTCGGATCGCTGCTGGCGGCTGCCGGGCGGGGGGACCTGGAGGGCGCAGTCTGCACCGATCAGGCCGGCCGTGACCAGCCGTTGGTGGCCGTCTACCGGGCGGAGCCGCTACGCAGGGAGCTGGCACTGCTCGCCGCGGAGCACGGCGGTCTTGCCGGACTGCCCCTGCGGTTGCTGACGCATGAACTGCGGCTTTCCCGGGTGGCGGCGGACCCGCTCGCCTCGTTCGACTGCGACACCTGGGAGGACATCGCTTCGGCCCGGGCCCGGATCAGAGAACATGGGACCGTGCTGGACGAATGGATCACCGCAGTCAAGAACGAACTGGGCATCGAACTCGACGTCGACACCGCCGTCCTGCTCGACCTCGCCCGTGATGCCGCCCACGGTGTCGCCAGACCCGCCGCGCCCCTGACGACCTTCCTGGTCGGCTACGCGGCGGCGAAGGCGAGCGGTGACGGGGGCGGACCCGAGGCAGTGGCCGAGGCGGCCCGCAAGGCCGCCGCGCTCGCGCTCCGGTGGGCGGACGAGACCGGGACGCCATGACGGGCCGCAGCGGCAGTACCGGTCGGCCCCAGGCGCCTGCCCAGGCTGCCCCACCGCCCGCCCGGGCCGCATCGGCCCCTGACCTGCCCGCCGGGGACGGCCGGGGTACAGGGGACTACGGCGGCCGGGGCACGGGAGACGAACGCGGGTCTGCCGATCGGAAGAACCCGGCCGACGCGGCGAACCGGGCTGCCGACGGGAAGGCCCGGGCCCACGCCGACGGGGGGACCGCCGCCGATGCCGCCGCTGCGGACCCGGATGCGACTCGCGCCGCCCGGGAGGCCCGCGCCGTTGCGGCGGCGAGCCGTGCGGCCGAGGCCGAGGCGGACGAGGAGCGAGCCGTTGCGCAGGCCCTCGCGCTGGTCGGCCGGCAGCCGTACCGAGATCCGGTGCCTGAGCCAGGCCCCGGGAACCCCGGCCGGTCACCGGACCTGACGCCGCAGCCGCAGCCGTCCGGCCTGCCGTCGTCGGGTCTGTCCCCGTCGAACCCGCCGCCGGCGGATTCGTCCCCGGCTGACCCCGCCCACCGGGCTGCCCCCACCGTCCCCCAAGCTGACACAGCCCCCTCGGCCAGTGCCGACCGATCCGGCCGAACCGCCCCCTCGGCCAGTGCCGACCGATCCGGCCGAACCACCCCCTCCGGTCAGCCCGGCGCCAGTGAACGCGACACCGCCCCACCCGCGGACCGCCCCACCCGGCGCGATCAAGGCACCCCGGATGACCGTCCCACCCCCCACGACCGCCCCACCCCTCACGACCAGCGGCCCGCGCGTGCGACTCCGTGGGGTGAGGCCCGTGCTGTCGCGGCCCGGGCCGGTCGCGGGGTTCCTCTTCGCAGCGCGCCTCTCCCCCTCGATCACGCGCTCGGACATGTGCTCGCCGAGCCGCTTGCCGCGCTCACCGATCTCCCGTCCTTCGACACCTCCGCCATGGACGGCTGGGCCGTCGCGGGCCCGGGGCCGTGGAACATCCGGGAGAGCGAGGGCGTCCTCGCCGGCCACGCCACGCCCACCGCGCTCCCCGACGGCGACGCTGTACGCATCGCCACCGGCGCCCGTATCCCGGCGGACGCCACTGCCGTCATCCGCAGCGAGCACGCCCACGCCGACGAGGCCAAGGGCGTGCTGCACGCGCAGCGACAGGTGAGTCCGGGGCAGGACATCAGGCCGCGTGGACAGGAGTGCCGCTCGGGCGAACAACTCCTCCCCGTCGGAGCGCTGGTGACACCGGCCGTTCTCGGGCTGGCCGCCGCTGCCGGTTACGACGCGTTGCTCACCCGCCCCCGCCCCCGCGTCGAGGTGCTGGTCCTGGGCGACGAACTGCTCTCGGCAGGGCTGCCCCACGACGGGCTGATCCGTGACGCGCTCGGCCCGATGATCGGTCCCTGGCTGCGCGCGCTGGGCGCCGAGGCCTCCGCGCCCCGGCGCCTCGGTGACGACGCGGAGGCTCTCCGGGAAGCGCTCGTCGCCTCCGATGCCGATCTCGTCATCACCACCGGCGGCACCGCAGCGGGGCCGGTGGATCACGTGCACCCCGTCCTCGCCGGAATCGGGGCCGAGCTGCTCGTCGACGGTGTCGCCGTGCGCCCCGGTCACCCCATGCTGCTGGCTCGGCTCGGTGCCGGAGGGCCGTATCTGGTGGGGCTGCCCGGCAACCCCCTGGCTGCGGTCTCCGGTCTGCTCACGCTTGCCGAGCCGCTGCTCAGCGGACTGGCAGGCCGAATGGCGGAGGAGCTCTACCGGGTCGCGATCCGTGATGATGTGCACGGCCATCCGCACGACACTCGGCTGGTCCCCGTGGTCCATCGCACCGCGGCCCCCCGCGAGTTCACCGGACGAGGCGGGATCGGAACCGACGGCGGGACCGATCACGTCGTACCGCTGCACTACAACGGTCCCGCCATGCTGCGTGGGATCGCCGCCGCAGACGGGCTGGCCGTCGTGGCGCCGGGCGGGGTACGGTCCGGCACCGAGGTGGAGATCCTCGATCTACCGTGGGCCCCGGCGACGCCGGGGGCTGAAGGGTGTTTCACGTGAAACTTCCCGGCCATGACGCGATGGCCAGGCGCGCTGACGAGCAGGTCGTACCCACCCGGGTGATGCTCCCGCGCCGGGTCGTCGCCGGACCGGCGCGCCAGGTCGCCAAGCGGCTGATGATGGCTCTGATGGTGCTTGCCGTCACGGTGCTGATCGTCTGGGTCGACCGTGGCGGCTACCACGACGCGGCCGACGGCAAGGTCGACTTCCTGGATGCGGTGTACTACGCGACGGTCACCCTCTCGACCACCGGGTACGGCGACGTCACCCCCTACGGCGACGCAGCCCGGCTCGCCAATGTGGTGCTCGTGACACCGCTGCGGGTGCTCTTCCTCATCATCCTGGTCGGCACCACTCTTGAGGTCCTCACGGAACGGACCCGCGAGGACTTCCGGCTGAAGCGTTGGAGAACCAACTTGCGTGACCACACCATCGTCGTCGGCTTCGGCACGAAGGGCCGTTCGGCCATTCAGACCCTGTGTGCCACCGGCCTGAAGAAGGACCAGATCGTCATCGTCGACCCGGCGTCCAAGGTGATAGAGATCGCCAACGCCGAGGGGTTCACCGGGGTGCTCGGTGACGCGACGCGCAGCGATGTGCTGCTGCGGGCCGAGCTGCAGAGGGCGCGTCAGGTCATCATCGCCACTCAGCGCGACGACACGGCGGTCCTGGTCGCCCTCACCGCGCGCCAGCTCAACCGCGGCGCGAAGATCGTCGCCGCGGTACGCGAGGAGGAGAACGCCCCACTGCTCCGGCAGTCCGGTGCCGATGCCGTGATCACCAGTGCGAGTGCGGCAGGCCGGCTGCTCGGTCTCTCCGTGCTCAGCCCCAGTGCGGGCACGGTGATGGAGGATCTGATCCAGCAGGGCAGCGGGCTCGATCTGGTCGAACGGCCGGTGATAAAGGCCGAGGTGGGCAAGAACGTCCGGGAGACCGACGACCTCGTGGTCAGCGTTCTGCGCGGTCACCGGCTCCTCGGTTACGACGATCCGGCGGCCAGCCCCCTCCAGCTGACGGACCGGCTGATCACCATCGTGCGGGCCACGAACGAGCCGCCCACGAGCCATACCCCGCCGACAGCCCTGCGCCCCTGACCCGAGCGGCCGTCGGACCCTCGTCGGACCTCTGCCGGACCCCGTCGGACCCCCGTCGGACCTCTGCCGAACCCCCGCCGAACCCCACCGTTCCGTGCCGCACCGGTCCTGCGGCACGGCACGGAGTAGCCTCGCGGCCATGCATGCGATCACGATCCCCGAACCCGGTGGCCCCGAGGCGCTCGTGTGGGCCGAGGTGCCCGATCCCGTACCAGGCGAGGGCGAGGTCCTCGTCGATGTCGTCTCCAGCGCCGTCAACCGTGCGGATGTGCTCCAGCGGCAGGGCTTCTACAACCCGCCGCCCGGCGCCTCCCCCTACCCGGGCCTGGAGTGCGCGGGCCGGATCTCCGCGGTTGGGTCCGGTGTCACCGGCTGGTCGGTCGGCGACGAGGTGTGCGCGCTTCTGGCGGGCGGCGGTTACGCGGAGAAGGTCGCCGTGCCCGCCGGGCAGCTGCTTCCCGTGCCGGCCGGGCTGGACCTGGTCCTCGCCGCGGCGCTGCCCGAAGTGACCGCCACGGTCTGGTCGAACGTGTTCATGGTGGCCCATCTGCGCCCCACCGAGACGCTGCTGGTGCACGGCGGATCCAGTGGCATCGGCACGATGGCGATCCAGCTGGCCAAGGCGGTCGGCGCCCAGGTGGCGGTGACCGCGGGCGGACCGGGGAAGCTGGAGCGCTGTGCGGAGCTCGGCGCCGACGTCCTGATCGACTACCGGGAGCAGGACTTCGTCGAGGAGATCGACAAGGCGACGGACGGGGCGGGAGCCGACGTCATCCTCGACATCGTCGGTGCCAAGTACCTGGAGCGGAACGTGCAGGCGCTCGCCGTCAACGGCCGGCTCGCGATCATCGGTCTCCAGGGCGGCGCCAAGGGCGAACTCAACCTGGGCGCCCTGCTGAACAAGCGCGCCGCCGTCACGGCGACCTCGCTGCGCGGACGCCCGCTCGCCGAGAAGGCCGCGATCGTCGCGGCCGTGCGCGAGCACGTCTGGCCCCTCATCGCCGACGGCGTCGTGCGGCCGGTGGTGGACCGTGCGCTGCCGATGCAGGACGCGGCCGAGGCGCACCGGGTGATGGAGTCCAGCACACACATCGGCAAGGTGCTCCTGCGGTCGCCCGCAGCGGCCTGAGCCTGCTACGCCCGTCCGAACCACGACCGCCACCGCACGACACGGTCGCCACCGCACCACACGGTCCCCACCGCACGACACGGTTGCCACCGCACCACACCCGAAGGGCCCGGCACACGGAGATCGTGTGCCGGGCCCTTCGGGTTCGGGCGTTGGGTCGGTGTACGTGTACGGGGTGACAGGCCCGGGCTACAGGTACGGGCCGGAGCGGATCGCTCCGTGCGGGTCCGCGCCGCCGCCGCCTTCCTCCTCGTCGTGACCGCTGCCGGGCGGAAGGGCGCGGCGCATCTGCTCCAGCTGTGCCCGCGCCGCCATCTGCTGGGCGAACAGCGCGGTCTGGATGCCATGGAAGAGGCCTTCCAGCCAGCCCACCAACTGGGCCTGCGCGATCCTGAGTTCCGCCTCGGAGGGAATCGACTCCTCGGTGAACGGCAGCGAGAGCCGCTCCAGCTCCTCCACCAGCTCCGGCGCGAGACCGTCCTCCAGCTCCTTGACCGAGCTGGCGTGGATCTCCTTGAGGCGTACGCGGCTCGCCTCGTCGAGAGGAGCCGCCCTGACCTCCTCCAGGAGCTGCTTGATCATGCTGCCGATGCGCATGACCTTCGCCGGCTGTTCGACCATCTCCGTCACCGGGACCTCGCGCGACTCGTCGTCAGTGCCACCGCCGCCGATCGCCATGCCGTCCTGCCCCACTACGAGGACCTGGGGGTGCTCCTGCGACCGTTCATTCCTCGGCATCTCCATGCCGTCCATTGTCTCGCACACCTGCCGTACAACACGGTGGTGCCCCCGGGAACGGATGATCCACCGTTTCCGAGGGCACCGATTTCGTACCGAGGCCACCAGGTCAGCCCGTTGCCGGGGCCGCCCGTCCGGTCATCCGGCGCGCCGCGAGAGCGTCAGCCGGGAGCGGGTGAACACCGCCGCCAGCAGCCCGGCCAGCACCGGGACGACCACGGCCAGCATCCCGATGGTCGCCCAGGGCAGCACGATCGGGGTGTACGCCGACTCCATCGGGTCCAGCCGCATCTCCTGAAGGGCCTTGCGCAGGTCGATCAGGCGCAGCGCCACCGCGGGCACCAGTCCCGCCGCCGTGCCGAGCAGCACCCCGGTGAGCGCCACCACCACGCACTGGAACCCGGACAGGCTCCGGCGCACCCGTGGCGGCGCGCCCACCGCGCTGAGCGTCGTCAGATCGGCCTCCGCGTCGGCCTTGGCCAGCCCCGTCGTGATCGCGGCGGCGCCCAGTGTCACCACCCCGGCGAACAGTGTCAGCACCAGCAGCATGATGTCGTCGCGATCGGCGGAGCCGGCGCCGGTCTGCAGGTAGACGTTGCCGCCGGCCTGCTCGATCGCTGCGTCGGTCCGCTGCTCCTCGGCGTCGGTCGGCCGGTGCGGGACGGCGTACACGCTGCCGTACACCGCGGTGTGCAGGCCGATCCGCTTGGCGGTCCGCTCCGGCATGATCATGCGGATTCCGGGTGTCTCCGCGTACTTCGCGTCGGCGACGTACACCTTCATCCGGTCCGTGGTCGTCCTGGCCGCCCCCGGGTGCAGGGCGCGGTTCTTCTTGTCCTCGGGGTTGTAGCGGTGGACCGCCTTGACCGTGACCTGGCCGTCCTTGGCGTACGCCCGGTTGAGCAGCACCGGGATGCCCGCGTCCAGCGCCTTCGCGGCGGCCGGGTCGTCGAGCTTCACGTAGGTGCTCAGCAGAGCTGCGTCGCCCACGACGATGTTGCTCCCGCCGCTGCCGAACGTGTCTATCGTGTAGCGCTCGTCCATGCAGGCGGGGGAGTGCATCATGCTGCGGTGCTCATCGGCGCTCAGCCGCGCGGCCAGCTCCTTGGCGCCCTTGGTGTTGAGGGGGCAGGTGTGGTCCTTGCCGGTGGGCTTGACCAAAGCGATCGAGCCGCAGCTGTCGTCGTCCCCGTAGTAGACGTTGCAGTCGCTGCCCGCCCAGGCCCGGGAGATCCCGGCAGGCTGTCCGACGGGTTTCATGTTCCGCTCCACCGCCGACCGGGCCAGCGGGAGCTCGGCGACGCCCTTGCTCTCCATGGTGGAGAGCACGACGGCGTTCTCGCTGAGCATCGGCGTGTAGGCGTACTCCCCCTCGGCCGACTGGCTGGACATGTATGTGGCGATGGCGACCGATCCCGCGACGGCGGCCATGATCGCCGCGACCGCAGGGGCGGTCCTGCCGCGGTTGCGGGCCGCGTCGCGCAGCGCCATACGGGGCGAGAGCGGGAGCCTGCGGCCGAGCCGGCCGAGCATTCCGACGATCACCGGGATACAGCCGAGAAGGCCGAGCTCGGCGATCACGGAGCCGGCGGCGACCAGCGTGGAGTTGCCGGTGGTGCCGCCGAGTACGGCGATCCCGATGCCGAGGGCCAGGGCGCAGGCGCCCACGATCGGCAGGACCCGGGAGCTGCGGCGGACTCCGCGGCGGCCGGTGAGCGACTCCAGCACGGACTGGCGGCTCGCCACGATCGCCGGGGCGAGCGCAGCCAGCAGTCCGGTGATCAGGCCGATCACGGCGACGGCCAGCAGCTCCTTCGGGTGCAGCGACAGCGAGCCGAACCGGTGTCCGGCCTGTTCCTCGATGAGCGGCCGGAACACCATGGTCAGCACCAGCCCGGCCGCCACGCCCAGCACGGCTCCGGCGCCGCCGAGCACCAGCCCGCTGGAGAGCACCACGGCCCGTACATGGCGCCGGTCCCCGCCGCAGGTGCCGACGAGTCCGAGCTGACGGCGGGACCGGCGCGCACCTACCGCGAAGGCCGGCCCGGCGAGCAGCACGACCTCCAGGACCGCCATGGCGACGACCGTGATGAGGGCCGCGCTCAGCTCACCGGAGTCTCCGGACATGGGGCGGTTGTCGATGATGCGGTTGAGGGGGACCTCGGAGTCCGGCGGCGGGCCGGCGATGACCTGGCGGGAGACGACGAGGGCGCCCTTCTTGTTGGCCGCCAGCACGTCCGGCCAGCTGACGCCCTTTCCGTTGTTCGCCTTCACCAGCCAGGTCGTCTCGCCGGCGTTGGGCGGCAGCACCTTCTTGTCGTGGGCCGCGGTGGCCTTCCACGGGGCGATGACCGCGCCCGGGTCGGCGTAGAGCGCCTTGGCCTTCAGATCGTCCGGCTGTTCCACCGTCCCGGTGATGGTGTACTTCTGCTCCGGTCCGCGCACGGTGAGGCGGGAACCGATGTGCAGGCCGGCCGACTTCAGGAACGGCTCGGTGGCCACCATGTCGCCGGTGCCCTTCGGGAACGAGCCGTCGACGAGGTCGAGCTTGCCCCGCGCCATCTCGTCCGAGGTCCGGAACTCCAGGATGTCGGCGTCCGTGATGCCGTAGTCGGTGGTGACGCTCGCGGGCACGGACTGGATGCTGATGCCCCGCGCACCCTGCGGGAACGCGGTCCGCAGGTCGAGTGGCGGCACGTCCTCGGGCAGCGGGTCGTCCTTGACGGTGCCGTAGTTGTCCCCGTTGACCGACTGGGCCATCGGGCCCGCCCCGGGGTCGCTGAACAGCGCGTCGGCCGAGCCGATCTGGGCCGTCAGCTTCTCGGCAGCGGTGGGCTCCACACTGCGGAACGTGACATCGGCGGCCGTCACCCCGAGCACCGGCAGCGCGATCATCGCGACCACCAGGGCGCTGCGGCCCTTGGCCCGCATGGCATCGCGCCGGGCTATCCGCAGGGCGGCGCGCCAGCCCGTGAAGACGCTCATTCGGCGCCCCCGGCGGCCAGCAGCGAGTCGGCGCCGGCGGTCAGCGTCTGGTCGACGATTGAGCCGTCCCGCAGGAAGACGACCCGGTCCGCCCAGGCCGCGTAGCGCGGTTCGTGCGTCACCATCACACCGGCCGCACCCTGGTCGCAGCGGTTGCGCAGCAGTGCGAGGACGGTCTCACCGGTCTCGGAGTCGAGCGCCCCGGTCGGCTCGTCGGCGAGGACCAGGCGCCGGTCCCCCACCAGCGCGCGGGCAATCGCGACGCGCTGCTGCTGGCCGCCGGACATCTCGTCCGGGAAGCGGTCGGCGATCTCCGTCAGGCCCATCTCCTCCAGTGCGGCGCGGGCCTCCTTGCGCGCCTTGCGCACCGAGACCCCGTCGAGTTCGCGCGGCAGCGCGATGTTCTCGGCGGCGGTCAGGGCGGGGATCAGGTTGTAGTCCTGGAAGACGTAGCCGACGCTGCGGCGGCGCAGCGCGGCCACGCCCTTGCGGCCGAGCGTGGAGATGTCCTGGCCCTCGATGACGACCTGGCCCGAGGTCGCGGTGTCGAGTCCGCCGGCGATCGTCAGCAGGGTGGACTTGCCGGAGCCGGAAGGGCCCATCACGGCGACGAGTTCACCGGCGTGCACCGACAGGTTGATGCCGCGCAGGGCGTGCACCTCGGCGATGCCGGTGCCGTGGGTACGGGTCAGCGCGCGGAGTTCGAGCACGGGCGCATCCACCGACAGGGGTGGGGCGGCTGGGGACGGGACGTGCAGGGACATGACGGTTGTTCCCCCTTGGAACGGTTCTGTGGTCGGTGCCGGGGTGCCTGGTGGCGGCGGCCGGGTGCCGGGCGGGATACCGGCGACGTGCTCCGGGCCGGGCGGGGTTACGAGGGACGTGCTCCGGGCCGGGCGGGTTACGGGCGACGCGCGCCGGGCCGGGCGGTGCGGGCGGGGCCGCGCACCGTCGTGCTCGTCTCCGGCTCCTTCGCGGCGGCCTCGGCGAGACGGACCAGCCGGGCCTCGCAGTGATCCAGCCAGCGGGCCTCGGCCTCGGCCTGGAAGATCAGCTGTTCCAGTACGAGCAGCCAGGCGACCTCGTCCCGGTTGGCGGGCACGTCGGTGAGGGCCTGCGCCTTGAGGCGCGTGTAGTCCTGCATCGCCTTCACGGTGTGGTGGCGCTGGGACTGGATGACGGCCCGGATGTCCACGCCGGGAGCGCCGACGGCCATGGCGAGCTTGATGGCCAGCTCGTCGCGCGGCGGGCTGCTCCGGTCGACGGGGGTCTCGAACCAGTTGCGCAGCTCCGTGCGGCCGTCGTCGCTGATCGAGTACAGGGCGTGGCCCTGGTCGTCCTCGCCGTCCTGGGCGACCAGGCCGTCCCGCTCGAGTCTGCTCAGCGTCGTGTACACCTGCCCGACGTTGAGTGGCCAGGTGGAGCCGGTGCGCGACTCGAATTCGGTGCGGAGCTGGGAGCCGTACCGCGGCCCCCGCTCCAGCAGGGCCAGCAGCCCGTGACGGATCGACATACTGAGTATGTATACCCAGTATGTTGCCGGGCGCAAGTTCCGTGACCCCGGTGCGCAGGGGCCGGGCGGCCGAGGTGGGGTGGTCAGTCGGTGCGGCGCATGCGCAGCCCGAGGAAGCCGAGACCCAGTCCGACCAGGGCGACTCCCACCCCGAGCGACATCTGCCGGACCTGCGCCATGGTCCGTCCGTCGAGGGCCTGCGGCGAGAGCCGGCCGTTCTCGGGCGAGGCGCTCGCGTCAGGGGTGACGGCCGGAGCGACGGCGGGGTCCGTCGCGGCGGACTCCTCCTCGTCCGAGTCGGCGGCCTCGTCCTCCTGCGCGATCTCCTGGGGCGTCAGCTGCCGTCCGGGCCGCTGGTGCCCCTCCCCGGCGGGCAGCCCCGCCAACGGCGACTGCATGTCCTCCGGCCGCGGCGATCCGGCACTCGGCGAAGGCGCTGCGGAAGAGCCGGAGGCATCAGAGGCGTCGGAGGCATCAGAGGCACCAGAGACGTCGGAGGCGCCAGAGACGTCGGACGCATGGGACGTGTCGGACGGGGAGGCCGAGGGCGGGGACGTTGGCGGCGCGGGTGGCGCGGGCGGCGCGGGAACGGCCGAGGCGCCGGCGGATGCGCCGGGCCCGTGCGGGGCGGAAGGACCGGCCGACGGCGGGACCGTGGGAGTGGCGGACGGTGCCCCTCCGGAAGGGGGAGCGGAAGTGGAGCCGGACGGGCCCGGCGCGGTGGCGGAGGGCTCCGCGCCGGCCGTCGCACGCGCCGCCACGATCACGCCGGCCGGTGCAGGTCCCCCGGCTGTCGCCTGCCGGACCGCGTCCGCGTGCGCCTCACCACCCGTCATGACCCCCAGTGCCGCGGCTGCCGTCACTGCCAGGCAGACCGCGCACCGTGAGGGCCGCGAAGGGAGATGTCCTGAAGCCATGTGGTCAGCGTCACATGTGATGGTATGTCCGGCATCTCAGGTGATGCGGACGGATGGCCCACCGTCAGGTGCCGCACCGCCGCGCCGACCGGCGGGGCGCCCGCTGACGGAACGTCCGCCGACAGCCCCCGAACCGAAGGGGCCCGTTACCGCTAAGCCGGGTCGCCCGTCGCGATACGCAGCTCGAAGTGGGCACCCGTCTCCGGCACCGCGGTACCGGACGTCGGGAACTGGTCGACGACCTGGTCCTCCGCGTACGCGTTCCCCGGCACCTTGATCTGCTTGATCGTCCAGCCGGCCGCGTCCGCACAGGCCCGTGCGGAGAGGATGTCCTTGTAGAGGAAGCTCGGGGCGTCGACCTTGTTCGGGTCGTCGTCGTCCTCGCGCGCGTCCGTGCAGTCCTCGGTCTTCATCGTCCGGTTCCGCTCCGGGTCCTTGTGATCCACGGACGGGGACTCGCTCGACGAGGCGTTGGCGCCCCCGTCGTCGCGTCCATTGATCACCTGCACCGTGATCAGTCCGCCGATCGCGACGAGCGCCACCACGATCGAGCCCACGATCACCGGCATGTTCCGCTTGGAGCCGCCGCCGGACGAGTGGGACACCGGCTGCGGCGACATCGTGTACGGCGGCGGGGTCTGCTGCTGCATCGGCGACATCGACGCCGGGGTCTGATACGCCGGGGCCGACTGCGGATAGCCGTAGGACGGGGCGGGCGCCGGGGTCGGCGCGCCGTACGGG
Organism: Streptomyces sp. NPDC058221; assembly: GCF_042882365.1. Classification (NCBI taxonomy): domain Bacteria; kingdom Bacillati; phylum Actinomycetota; class Actinomycetes; order Kitasatosporales; family Streptomycetaceae; genus Streptomyces; species Streptomyces sp. NPDC058221. Next base: position 12,279 of record NZ_JBHVWF010000046.1, read on the forward strand.
CCGGGCTGCTGCTGCGACTGGTACGGGCCGGGCTGGTACGGCGTCTGGACGCTCTGCGGCGCCGAAGTGGACTGGTCGACCGGCGGGAACACCGCCGAACCGACACCCGAGCCGCTGTTCGCGGGTGCGCCGGCGCCGCCGACGATCACCGGGGCGCCCGTCTGACCGCTCGCGCCCAGCACGCGGGTGATCTCGTCCTGCATCGCGGCGGCGCTCGGGAAGCGCTCGTTCGGGTTCTTCTTCAGCGCGCGGGCGACGAGCGCGTCCATCGCCGGGGTGAGCGAGCGGTTGATGGTGGAGGGCGCGACCGGCTCCTCCTGCACATGCGCGTACGCGATGGCCAGCGGCGAGTCCGCGTCGAACGGGATGCGGCCGGTGAGCAGCTGGAACAGCATGATGCCGACCGAGTACAGGTCGGAGCGCGCGTCCACCCCGCGGCCCAGGGCCTGTTCGGGGGAGAGGTACTGCGGGGTGCCGACGACCATGCCGGTCTGCGTCATCGACGTGACACCCGACTGCATGGCACGGGCGATGCCGAAGTCCATGACCTTCACGATGCCGCGCTTGGTCACCATCACGTTGCCGGGCTTGATGTCACGGTGGACCAGGCCCATCTCGTGGCTGGTGTCCAGGGCGGCCAGCACATCGGCCGTCACCTTGAGCGCCTTGTCGGCGGGCATCGCACCGTGGTTGGTGATGTCCGCCTGGAGCACGGAGCCCAGCGGCTGTCCCTCGACGTACTCCATGACGATGTACGGCATCAGCGCGCCGCCGAGCTCGTCCTCGCCGGTGTCGAAGACGGAGACGATGTTGGTGTGCTGCAGCTTGGCGACCGCCTGCGCCTCGCGCCGGAAGCGCTCGCGGAAGGACTGCTCGCGCCCGAGCTCCGTGTGCAGCGTCTTGATGGCGACCTGCCGGTCGAGCGCGGAGTCGTACGCCAGATATACGGACGCCATCCCGCCTTCGCCGAGCAGGTCACGCAGCTGGTAGCGGCCGCCGGCGACCGAACCGCCCGCGTAGCGACCCTGGGCCCCTTGTGCGCCGTCCTGGCTCATGACTTGCTTCCCCCTCGGGCCGCGCTGCTCACGCGAAGATCCGTATTACGCGCCAAGTCTGCCCGAGGGGTACGACACGTCAAGCCGGGTGCCCGTTCCGTGACCCTACGCACAAGAAGCGTCTCGGAAGCGTTACAGGAACAGCATGTAATTTGCGCGGGCGGTGCGCATGCCGGTTGGATGGCCGGTCCCTCTCGAAAACGGTGTGTCCGACGAAGGCTGTAGCGTGACGTGGCAATGCAGCGGGGGTCTTCCGAACGAGAGGCCCCGGACACCGTGAGAACCCGCGGACGCGCGGACAGATACGACGGCGAGGACTGATGGCACCCGAACCCGAAGCAAACGGCGGCGGAGTTCCGGATGGCACCGACTCCTGGGGCATCGGCGGTGTTGTCGGCGACGGACGGTACCGGCTGACCCACAGGCTCGGCCGGGGCGGAATGGCCGAGGTCTTCGCGGCCGAGGACGTCCGGCTCGGGCGGACGGTCGCGGTGAAGCTGCTGCGCTCCGATCTCGCCGAGGACCCGGTCTCCAAGGCCCGGTTCACGCGGGAGGCCCAGTCGGTCGCCGGGCTCAACCACCATGCGGTCGTGGCGGTGTACGACTCCGGCGAGGACACCGTCGCCGGCCAGACCGTCCCCTACATCGTGATGGAGCTGGTCGAGGGCCGCACCATCCGTGACCTGCTGCTCAACGCCGAGGCTCCGCCTCCGGAGCAGGCGCTGATCATCGTCTCCGGGGTGCTGGAGGCGCTCGCCTACTCGCACCAGCACGGGATCGTGCACCGGGACATCAAGCCGGCGAACGTGATCATCACGCACTCCGGTGCGGTCAAGGTGATGGACTTCGGCATCGCCCGCGCACTGCACGGCGCGCAGTCGACGATGACCCAGACCGGCATGGTCATGGGGACGCCGCAGTACCTCTCCCCCGAGCAGGCGCTGGGCAAGGCCGTCGACCACCGCTCCGACCTGTACGCCACCGGCTGTCTGCTGTACGAACTCCTCGCGCTGCGGCCCCCGTTCACGGGTGAGACGCCGCTCTCCGTCGTATATCAGCACGTTCAGGACATTCCGGTCCCGCCGTCCGAGGTGTCGGACGTGGTGCCCGCGGAGCTCGACGGCCTTGTCATGCGCTCGCTCGCGAAGGACCCGGACGACCGGTTCCAGAGCGCCGAGGAGATGCGCGGGCTCGTCCAGTACAGCCTGCAGATGCTCCAGGTGCAGGGCGGTCACACCGGTACGTGGAACACCGGCCCGGTCATGCTGCACGAGGGTGGTGCCACCCCGCCGCAAGGTGTGACCGGCGCCAACCGTACGACGGGATACCCGCAGTACGGCGACACCTCGCAGGGCCCGATCCTGCCGCCGATGAACCCGGACGACGGCGGTTACGACGGCGGCGGCAGCAGTCGACGGGGCGGCGGCGGTGGCCGCGGCAAGCTGTGGCTGTTCGTCGTGCTGGCGCTGATCGCGATCGGCGCGGGCGTGGCCATCGCGCTCAACGCGGCGAAGGGCGACGGCGACAAGCACGAGAAGACGCCGACGTCGACGTCCAGCTCTCCCTCCCCGACGAAGAGTTCCCCCTCGCCGACCGAGACGGAGACCGAGGACACCGAGCAGCCGGGCAATTCGACCGGCGATCAGCAGGAGACCCCGAACCAGCCCTCGTACACCCCGTCCCCCACCCCGACCGAATCCGACGAGCGCCCCTCGCCCACCCAGTCCGAGACGGATCCCGGCACCTCGACGGACGGCGGCACGGGCAGCGACGCGGGCGGCGGTGCGGCGGACGGCGGCGCGGGCGGTGACGACACCGGCGGCACTCCGCCCGACGGCGGGACCGGCGACGCCACGGGCGGCACGCCGCCGACCGGCGGAGCGGACGGCGGCAACCCGGGCGGCGCCGCCCAGGGCGCCAGCACCGGAACCACCGCCGGCACGGCGGCGGGCCCCACCACGTAGGGCCTGCCCGGCGGATCAGGGCCGGACAGCCCCGGTCCGCCCGCACCCTCACCCCGTGAAGGCCTCGCACACCGCCTCGTACTCACGGGTCCACCAGACCGCCAGGGCCGACACCGCAGGGAACTGCGGGTCGGCCCTTCGGTCGTTCAGGCAGTAGCGCCAGCGGAGTATCCAGAAGTCGTTGAGCCGCTCCCACCACACCCGGTGCACCGCGGCGGCCAGTTCGGCGGCCCCGGCCCCCGCCGCCGCCCGGTACGCCCGCGCGTAGGCCCGCACCTTCGCCAGGTCCAGCTCACCGGCCGGCCGGACGAAGAAGATCGCCGCCGCCCGTACGGCCTCCTCCGCCCTGGGCTGCACGCCCAGCCGGTCCCAGTCGAGGATCGCCACCGGGTCGGCGCCCCGGTAGAGCACGTTCAGCGGGTGGAAGTCACCGTGCACCCAGCCGGTCGCGGGGACCCCGGGCGGCGGCGGGCGGTTGTCCGCGTGCCGGTCCAGCAGGGTGCGCCGTTCCAGGAGCCGGTGCTCGGCCAGCTCGTCGAAGGAGTCCCGGGTCCGCCGGCCGCGCGCCGCGGCGAGCAGCTCGTCGATCAGCGCGAAGGTGTCGGCGGGATCCGGACTCGCGTATCCGGGACCGGCCGGGGCCCCGGGGCCCGACTCCATCACCTGTTCGAGGCCGGTGTGTACGGCTCCGAGGAGCGTCCCGAGCCGGACCGACTGGTCGACGGTGAGTTCGGCGCCGGCCCGGTGCAGCCCGTCGACCCAGGGGTGCAGGGCGTAACAGCGGCCGCCGATCTCGGTGACGGTGCCACCCTCGGTGTCCTCGACGGGCGGAGCGACGGGCACACCGAGTGACTGGAGCCGCTGGGTGGCCCGGTGCTGGCGGACGATCGTGGCGCGGTCGCCCGTGGAGTCGTCCAGATGGTGCTTGAGGAAGTAGGAACCGCGGGTGGTGGAGACCCGGTAACCGTGGTTGAGCAGGCCCTGGTCCAGCGGCTTGCAGGTGAGCGGCTCACCCGCGTCCGGGTAGCGCCGAAGCACCTCGCCGACCGGAGGAACAGGCGGAAGGGTTACAGATGAGCGCGGCACTCACCAGATGTTAGATCACGCTGTGTTGCGGGCCGTACGAGTTTGCGTGGAAGCCCAGAGTGTGCACGCTGACGAAATGCGGGTCGAGCCGGAGGTAGGCCGGAGTGAAGGGCTCCCCGTTCACCTCGACGGGCAGCGGGCCGAAGAGCTCGCGCTGGGCGCAGGTCGGTTCGACGGTCTCCGCGGGCCCGGTGAACTGCACGGACCACAGGTCGCGCCCGCCCGCCGACGCGGCCGCGTTGAAGTTGTCCGCCCCGTAGGCCACGACCGTGCCGTTGCAGGCGTCGTGGTAGCCGAGGCCGCTGTGCATCCGCAGAACGACCCGGCCGTCGATCACGACGTGCCGGGCCACGGTCAGGAACGGAAGGGCTCGCATGCTCGTCGCCAGCCGGCCGTACGGGACCCGGCCGAGCAGGTCGATTGCGCGGAGTTCTTCCTCGGTGGACATGAGCTCCACTGTCCGTCACCACGGAGGACGGAAGAAGAGGCCGCCGCCCCGGGCTGTACGGGACCAAAGTCCCGAGAAGATCCCGGTCGTCGGGTTCAGCGCTTTTCGGCCTGCAGTCGCGCCACATAGGCGGCTGCCTGCGAGCGGCGTTCCATTCCGAGTTTCGAGAGCAGGCTGGAGACGTAATTCTTGATCGTTTTCTCGGCGAGATGCAGCCGCTCCCCGATCACCCGGTTCGTCAGCCCTTCCCCGATCAGATCCAGGATCTTGCGTTCCTGCTCCGTGAGTCCGGCGAGTTTGTCGTCGCCGCGGCCCTTCTTCCCGTCGCGCAGCCGCTCCAGCACCCGCGCCGTGGCCACCGGGTCGAGCAGCGACTTCCCCGCCGCCACGTCCCGTACGGCGTTCAGCAGCTCGTTGCCGCGGATCGCCTTGAGCACATATCCGGAGGCGCCCGCCATGATCGCGTCGAAGAGCGCCTCGTCATCGGCGTACGAGGTCAGCATCAGGCAGTTGATGGACTCGTCGCGGGACCGGATCTCCCGGCAGACCTCCACCCCGCTGCCGTCCGGCAGCCGTACGTCCAGGACGGCGACATCGGGCCGGGTCGCGGGGATGCGGACCAGCGCGTCCTCGGCCGTGCCGGCCTCGCCGACCACCTCGATGTCGTCCTCGACGGAGAGGAGCTCATGGACTCCGCGGCGGACGACTTCGTGGTCATCCAACAGAAAAACGGTGATTTTTCCTTCTTTGCGCACAAACGCAGTCTCACACACTCCCCCCTTCCCTGCCGCTGTCGGGCGGGATAACGTGCCGTTGTTCCGGCGGCCTGCAAGGCTGTTACCAGTGCTGTGACCAGCGAGTGTTCCCGAATTCCTCGATTTACTTGGATATCCAAGCAAAATCGCAGGTCAGATAGGGTTTCGCAGTTACGCGAGGCACTGGGTAACGTGCCTCGTACAGGGCGCTCGCCGGGGCACCTGTCACGCCTGTTCCCGGACCGAGCGGCACCCACCCCGTGCACGGGTACGGACACAGGCGAGCCGCACTGGTCTCCCGGCAGACCCCGGGGGCCGGACCGACGGAGGAGCACGCACGTGACCGTGGAGAGCACTGCTGCCGCGCGTAAGCCGCGACGCAGCAGCAAGCGGACCAGCGCCGCGAAGACGCCCGCGAAGACGCCGGAGACATCCGGTCCCGAGCTCGTACAGCTGCTGACGCCCGAGGGCGAACGCGTCGAGCACCCGGACTACTCGATCGACCTGACCGCCGACGAGCTGCGCGGTCTGTACCGGGACATGGTCCTGACCCGCCGCTTCGACGCCGAGGCCACCGCGCTGCAGCGCCAGGGCGAGCTGGGCCTGTGGGCCTCGCTGCTGGGCCAGGAGGCCGCCCAGATCGGCTCCGGCCGGGCACTGCGTGACGACGACTACGTCTTCCCGACCTACCGCGAGCACGGCGTCGCCTGGTGCCGCGGGGTCGACCCGACCAATCTGCTCGGGATGTTCCGCGGTGTGAACCACGGCGGCTGGGACCCGAACACCAACAACTTCCACCTGTACACGATCGTCATCGGCTCGCAGACGCTGCACGCCACCGGTTACGCCATGGGTGTGGCCAAGGACGGCGCGGACTCCGCCGTGATCGCGTACTTCGGAGACGGCGCCTCCAGCCAGGGCGATGTCGCCGAGGCCTTCACCTTCTCCGCGGTCTACAACGCCCCCGTGGTGTTCTTCTGCCAGAACAACCAGTGGGCGATCTCCGAGCCGACCGAGAAGCAGACCCGGGTGCCGCTCTACCAGCGCGCCCAGGGCTTCGGTTTCCCCGGCGTCCGGGTCGACGGCAACGACGTGCTGGCCTGCCTGGCCGTCACCAGGTCCGCCCTGGAGCGGGCCCGCCGCGGCGAAGGCCCCACGCTCGTTGAGGCGTTCACCTACCGGATGGGCGCGCACACCACCTCCGACGACCCGACGAAGTACCGGGCCGACGAGGAGCGCGCCTCCTGGGAGGCCAAGGACCCGATCCTGCGTCTGCGGACGTACCTGGAGAAGCAGGGCGCCGCCGACGAGGCGTTCTTCACCGCCCTCGACGAGGAGAGCGAGACCCTCGGCAAGCGGGTGCGTGAGGCGGTACGTGGCATGCCCCAGCCGGACCGGATGGCGATCTTCGACCACGCCTACGCCGACGGGAGCGCCCTCGTCGACGAGGAGCGCGCCCAGTTCGCCGCCTACCAGGCATCGTTCGCCGAGGAGGGCAAGTAACCATGGCCGTGGAAAAGATGTCGATCGCGAAGGCGCTCAACGAGTCGCTGCGCAAGGCCCTCGACACCGACCCCAAGACCCTCATCATGGGTGAGGACGTCGGCAAGCTGGGCGGGGTCTTCCGGATCACCGACGGTCTCCAGAAGGACTTCGGCGAGGGCCGGGTCATCGACACCCCGCTCGCCGAGTCCGGCATCGTCGGTACGGCGATCGGCCTGGCGCTGCGCGGCTACCGGCCGGTCGTGGAGATCCAGTTCGACGGTTTCGTCTTCCCCGCGTACGACCAGATCGTCACGCAGCTCGCGAAGATGCACGCCCGCTCGCTCGGCAAGATCAAGCTGCCGGTCGTCGTGCGGATCCCGTACGGCGGCGGGATCGGCGCCGTGGAGCACCACAGCGAGTCGCCCGAGGCGCTGTTCGCGCATGTCGCGGGCCTGAAGGTGGTCTCGCCCTCCAACGCGTCGGACGCGTACTGGATGATGCAGCAGGCCGTGCAGAGCGATGACCCGGTCATCTTCTTCGAGCCGAAGCGCCGCTACTGGGACAAGGGCGAGGTCGACACCGAGTCCATTCCGGGCGGGCTGCACCGGGCGTCCGTCGCCCGTACCGGCACGGATCTCACGCTGGTCGCGTACGGGCCGATGGTGAAGGTCTGTCTGGAGGCCGCCGCGGCCGCCCAGGAGGAGGGCAAGTCGGTCGAGGTCGTGGACCTGCGCTCGATGTCCCCGATCGACTTCGACGCCATCCAGGCCTCGGTGGAGAAGACCCGCCGGCTGGTCGTGGTCCATGAGGCGCCGGTGTTCTACGGCTCCGGCGCGGAGATCGCCGCCCGGATCACCGAGCGCTGCTTCTACCACCTGGAGGCACCCGTGCTCAGGGTCGGCGGCTATCACGTCCCGTACCCGCCGGCCCGGCTGGAGGACGAGTACCTGCCCGGTCTGGACCGTGTGCTCGACGCCGTCGACCGCTCGCTGGCGTACTGAGGACTGGGGCGTGACAACGATGACCGATACTTCCAACGCTGTTCGCTTCCGTGAGTTCAAGATGCCCGACGTGGGCGAGGGACTGACCGAGGCCGAGATCCTCAAGTGGTTCGTCCAGCCGGGCGACACCGTCACCGACGGCCAGGTCGTCTGCGAGGTCGAGACGGCGAAGGCGGCCGTGGAGCTGCCCATCCCGTTCGACGGCGTGGTCCACGAACTGCGCTTCCCCGAGGGCACGACCGTCGACGTCGGCCAGGTGATCATCGCGGTGGACGTGGCACCGGGTTCCGGTGACGCGGTGCCGGCGGAGCCGGCGGTGGAGCCGGAGGCCGCACCGGCCGCCGAGCCGGAGCCGGAGGCCGAGGCGCCGAAGGGCCGTCAGCCCGTGCTGGTCGGCTACGGCGTTGCCGAGTCCTCCACCAAGCGGCGCGCCCGCAAGGGCACCGAGGCGGCGCCCGCCGCCGCGTCGGCCGCGATCCAGGGCGAGATGAACGGCCACGGCACGGCTGCCGCCCCCGAGGCCCGTCCGCTGGCGAAGCCGCCGGTGCGCAAGCTGGCCAAGGACCTGGGCATCGACCTGGCGACGGTCACCCCGACCGGTGACGGCGGCATCATCACCCGCGAGGACGTGCACGCGGCGGCGACGCCGGCACCGGCGCACGCGCCGGTGCAGACCGAGGCCCCGGCCCCGGTCGTGGCCCCCGTCCCGGTGGCGGCGGGTGCACGCGAGACGCGTATCCCCGTCAAGGGCGTGCGAAAGGCCATCGCGCAGGCGATGGTCGGCAGCGCGTTCACGGCGCCGCACGTCACGGAGTTCGTCACCGTCGACGTCACGCGCACGATGAAGCTCGTGGCGGAGCTCAAGGAGGACAAGGAGATGGCGGGGGTGCGGGTCAACCCGCTCCTGATCATCGCCAAGGCCCTCCTCGTCGCGATCAAGCGCCACCCCGAGGTCAACGCCGCCTGGGACGAGGTGAACCAGGAGATCGTGCAGAAGCACTACGTCAACCTGGGCATCGCCGCCGCGACCCCGCGCGGACTGATCGTCCCGAACATCAAGGACGCGCACGAGCAGACGCTGCCGCAACTGGCCGCGTCCCTGGGCGAGCTGGTCTCCACCGCCCGCGAGGGCAGGACGTCTCCCGCCGCGATGGCGGGCGGCACGGTGACCATCACCAACGTCGGCGTCTTCGGCGTCGACACCGGCACCCCGATCCTGAACCCGGGCGAGTCCGCGATCCTCGCGGTCGGCGCGATCAAGCTCCAGCCCTGGGTCCACAAGGGCAAGGTGAAGCCCCGTCAGGTGACCACGCTGGCCCTGTCGTTCGACCACCGCCTGGTCGACGGCGAGCTCGGCTCCAAGGTCCTCGCGGACGTCGCCGCGATCCTGGAACAGCCGAAGCGTCTGATCACCTGGGCGTAGCTGTGTGCGAGGGGCCCGCGCTGTGCTTGCGCGGGCCCCTCGGCATGTCCGGGGAGGTGTGAAAAAGAGCCGATGAGCCACGGGCCGTCCCGTCGGCCGTCTACTCTGCGGACACCCCGCGCTGCCCGTCGCAGCCACCCGAGGAGGCCCCGGTGTCATCCAGTTGCGATCCCCAGCACGCTCCCGCCGGTGATGTGGGTGCGGCGCTCATGATGATCGACTCCCGGCTCAAGAGCGTGTACGACGGCAGTCCTGGGCCCGACCCCGAACAGCAGGCGCTGCTCGAGCAGTTCATCGCCTCGTTGGGTCCCGGGGGCGCCGATGAGGTGGTGGACGGCACGTGCACGCTCATCTATATGTTCATGACGTGGCTGCGGCAGGCGCATGAGTCCCACGACAAGGACGTCATCGAGTACGTGGTGCCGACCCTTGTGGCTTCGATGCGCATGATGCCCAAGAGCATCCCCGTCGAGGTCATCCCCACGATGTCCGGCCTGGTCGTCGCCGCGGGCACGGGCCTCAGCCCCAACCTCTGGCGCAAGCAGTACGGAGACTGGACCGAGGCGGAGCTGACGCCCCTCGAAGCCACCGCGTTCCTGCTCGCGGAGCAGATCAACCGCATCGCCGACGACCGCGACTTCGCCACCCGCATGATCGCCGAAGCGCTGACCAGCGCGGACGAGAGCTGACGAGGGCTGACGAGGCGCGTCCCTTCCGGCTCGGTCTCCGGCGTCACTTGGTGAGGACGAGGCTGACGTTGTGTCCGCCGAACCCGAACGAGTTGGCCAGCGCACCGGACCACCGGCCGACGCGAGGCTCGCCGCGCACCACGTCGAGCCCGATGCGCGGGTCGAGTTCGTCGAGGTTGCGCGTGGCGGGAAGCATGCCGTCCCTGAGCGCGAACAGGGCGGCCAGGGCGCCGATCGTTCCGGACGCGCCCAACATGTGACCGGTCATCGACTTCGTCGCCGTCACCGCGGCGTGGCTGCCGATCACCCGGCCGATCGCCTCGGCCTCCGCCAGGTCACCGGACTCCGTCGAGGTGGCGTGGGCGTGTACGACCCCGATGTCAGCCGGGGTCAGACCGGCGTCGCGCAGGGCCAGTTCCATGGTGGAGGCCTGGCCTTCCGCGTCGGAGGCCGTGATGTGGTCCGCGCTCGAACTCACGGCGCTGCCGGCCAGCGTGCCGTAGGCGCGTGCTCCACGGGCCCGGGCGAACTCGGTGCGTTCGAGCACCATCATCCCCGCGCCCTCGCCCATGACGAACCCGGACCGCTGGACGTCGAACGGGCGGGACACGGCCTCAGGGTCGAGGGACCGCGTCGACAGGGCCTTCATCTGGGCGAACGCCGCGAGGGTGAAGGGGTGCAGGCACGCCTCCACGCCACCTGCGACGACCACGTCCGCCCGCCCGCTGCGGATCAGATCCTGCCCCAGGGCGAGGGCCTCCGCCCCGGACGCACAGGCACTCACCACAGTCCTGGCGCCGCCCTTCGCCCCGAGGTCCATGCTCACCCAGGCAGCGGGGCCATTGGGCATCAGCATGGGGACGGTGAACGGCGACATACGGCGGATCCCGGCGCGTTCGAAGACATCGTCCTGCGCCAGCGTGCTGAGGACGCCACCGGTCCCCGTACCGATGACGACGGCGAGCCGTTCCGGCTCGACCTGCGGAACGCCGGCGTCCTGCCAGGCTTCGCGCGCACTGAGTATCGCCACCTGCTCACCGCGGTCCAGCTTCCTGGCCTCGGTCCTCGGCAGCAGGGAGGCAGGGTCCACGGTGAGCCAGGCCGCCACGTGCACGGGAAGGTCGGCGGTCCATTCCTCCTCCAGGAGACGCACCCCCGACCTGCCGTCCAGCAGCCCCGACCACGACGACGGAGCATCGGCTCCCAGCGGCGTCATCGCACCGACGCCCGTCACCGACACATGCCCCTTGCGGATCACACGAGCCTCCTTGGGTTGTATGGATACAACATGGGGTGTGACTTGCCCTGCGGAGATCATTCCAGCGTTCAGAAGGGAATTCAGGGCGAGAGCTGACCGATTCGAGAGTGTGAGTTTGTGCTATCTCAACAATGGCGTGCGGGTGGGTGGCCAGGGCGCCCGGCACGTCAACGGGCGGGTCTTCCGACGGTGAGTTCGGCGAAGACGGTCTTGCCGACGGTGCGCGGCTCGACGCCCCAGCGGTCGGCGAGCCGGGCGACGATGAGCAGCCCGCGCCCGTAGCAGTCGTCGGCGCCCGCTTCGCGCAGCCCGGGCAGCCGTTCGCCGCGCGGATCGCTGACCTCGATACGGAGGACGGCGGCGGTGAGGATGAGGTGGACCCGGAAGAGCCGGCCCCGCATGCAGCCGTGCAGTAACGCGTTGGTCGCCAACTCGCTGACCAGGAGGGCGGTTTCGCCTGCGAGGTGGGAGTGTCCCCAGTCGGTGACGAGGCGTGCGGCACGTCGTCGGCAGAGGGTGACGCTGCGGGCGGTGGGGGTGTAGTCGAGGCGGTCCTCCTGGAGTGGAGGGTCGGGCTCTGTGGCCTCTTGGGCTGCGGTCATGGTCGCGTGCCTCTCGGTGGGGGCGGTGGCAATGCCGGACCTGCCCGGGCAGGGCGGTGCGCTTCCGCCGCGCTGACGCTCTTACGTAGGCGACGGAGTACCGAACGTAGCGATCCAGGAGACGTCGCACAATCTCTCAGGGATAATTATCCCCAGACGTGTGATTGTGACCGTCTGATCCACCGATGCAGACTGGGCCGGACTCAGGAGGTGTTGAACGGTGCCGAAGGTGCGCGCGGACTTGGGGAATCGCGTTTCTACTGTCCTTGCTCGACAGTTGGGCGGTCAGTTGCTGACTTTCCGCGAGGCTGCGGGGCTGAATCAGACGCAGGCGGCGGGTGCCCTCAGCGCCCAGGCGGCCAAGGTTGCCAAAATGGAGCGCGGCTGGGTGCCGTTCCGCGATCCGGACATTGTGGCTCTGTGCCGCTTGTACGGGATTGACGGCCCTGAAGTGGTCGATGGGCTGCTGCGGTTGGCCAAGCTCGATCGCGAGAGGCGGAGGGCGAAGGGCTGGTGGGCCAGCCCGCTGACTGCCGGCAATCTGCGCGAGTACATCGCCATGGAGGACGTTGCTCTCAAGGTGCGAACGTGGCAACTCGCCCTGATCCCGGGCCTCTTCCAGACGCCGGAGTACACGCGGTCCCTGGCAGTGGCAGCCGTGTCACCCGATGAGATCGACGAGGTTGAGCGCATCGTCGAGGTCCGGTTGCGCCGTCAGCGCCGCCTCGGAGGTGCGACCCCGCTCCGTGTGCACGCAGTGATCTGGGAGGCCGCGCTGCGGCAGATGATCGGCGGGCCCCAGGTCATGCGACAGCAGCTGGAGCATCTGCGCGAGCTGGCCGAGGAGCCCACCATCGACGTGCAGGTGCTGCCCTTCCGGGCCGGGGTGCACTCCTGCGGTGGTGGTTCGTTCAATATCCTTACGTTCGCCGAGGAAGGCGCCATGGATGTGGTGCACATGGACGGTCTGCGCAACACCAACTGGGTGGAGGGTGTGGAGGAGAGTGCCTCGTACACCGAACTGTTCGCGCGCACCTGCGCCCTCAGCCTGTCGCCGTACGACTCGATGCGGGTCGTCGAAAGCATTGCCAAAGGGATGAACGAATGACTGCTTTCCGCTTCACGAAGTCCAGCTACAGCGAGCCGAACGGCGAGTGCGTCGAGGTCGCCCGCAACATCCCCGGCACGGTCGCCGTTCGCGACTCCAAGGCCCCCGACACCGTCCTGGTGGTCGCCCCCGCCGCGTGGAACGCCTTCCGGGCCGGGCTGCGCCAGGCATAAACGCAGGTCAGGGGCATCGTCCTGACGGCCCGTCGGGCCGATCCGGCTCGTTGCGTGTGTAACAGCCGTGTCTTAGCCCGGGGACAAGCGGAACGGCCATGTGCTCCGGGCCGCTCCTGTTGGTCAGAAGCGCTCGCTGGTACCGACCCGTACCGAGTGGGCCGGTACTGACCAACCGATGCTGAGGACGAAACCATGCGCGCTCGTAAGCTCACCTTCGCTGCTGTGGCCCTTGCCGCGGGCCTCTCGCTCACGGCCTGCCAGAACGACGACAACGCGATGGGACAGACCGACCCGTCGGCCGGTTCGTCCGCGTCGTCCGCGTCCTCCTCCGGCGGTGGCTCGGCCTCGAACGTTGCGGACCAGGGCGGTGTCAAGGAGTCCGCCGCCCCGGACTCCGTCGGTTCGACCTCCGGTGGCTCGGCCTCCGGCGGGAGCGGGAGCGGCTCCGGTGCAAAGACCGGCAAGTGCACCACCGACGGGCTGGAGATCACGGCGAAGAACGACTACATCGACGGCGACCCCGACGGAACCGTCGTGGTGCGGCTGACGAACGGCAGCGGCGCCGACTGCGTGATCTCCGGGTTCGCGGGCGTCGACCTGGAGACCAGCGCGGGGACGATCAACGCCACGCGTAAGGGCGACCCCGGCGACCCGTACACCCTCAAGAACGGTAAGGAGATCGACTTCTACGTCAGCTACCCGCTCAACAAGACGGGCGGCTCCGGCGTCAGCATCACGGGTCTTGTGGTGACCCCGCCGAACGAGACGAAGTCGGTCACCCTCGACTGGCCGGGCGAGAGCTCGCTGCCCGCGGGGGACAGCGGCAACGGTGACCAGGTGCTGGTCGGCCCGGTCGGCAGCGCCGGCCAGGGCGGCTGACCGGAGCGACGCGCGCAGAGGCGGACCTCATGCGGCGGGTTCCCGTGCCGTCGATACGGCGGCCGACGGGGCCGCCAGGACCTTGCGCGTGACGCGTTCGGCGATGGCGGCGACCAGGGTGCGGGGGCGTCGGGGTGTGAGGTGGGCGCCGAGAGCATTGCCGAGGCCGGGGGCGATGTAGCCCCGGTCGCGGTCCAGCGCACGCAGGGCGGCCCGTACGACGGGCTCCGGCGTGGTCATGGAACCGGTGACGGCCGCCTTGCGGGTGCCGATGGTGTCGAAGAAGGCGGTCTCGACCGGTCCGGGGCACAGCGTGAGCACGCGGATGCCGCGCCGGCGGTACTCCTGGCGCAGGGCGAGACCGAAGTTCAGGACGAAGGCCTTGGCCGCCCCGTAGACGGCGAAGTACGGGGCGGGCTGGAAGGCCGCGTTGGACGCGACGTTCACGACCGCTCCGGCACCGCGCTCCAGCATGCCGGGCAGGAGCAGGTGGGTGAGGTCGACGAGGGCGACGACGTTGACCATGAGCTGGTCGTGGTCGCGGGCCCAGGAGATCTCCTCGAAGTGGCCGCAGGTGCCGAAACCGGCGTTGTTGACCAGCAGATCGACGCGCAGCCCACGGGCCGTCAGCTCGTCGGCGACGCGGCGGCCCGCGTCCGGCTCCGCGAGGTCCTGGACCAGTACATGGGCGCGGACGCCGTGCTCGGCGGTCAGGCGCTCGGCGAGCTCGGCCAGCCGGTCGCCTGACCGTGCCAGCAGGATCACCTCGTGCCCACGGGCGGCGAGCTGCTCGGCGAACTCCGCGCCGAGGCCGGACGAGGCTCCGGTGATGAGGGCGGTGCTGTCCATGAGTTCCTCCATCGATCGACGGCAACTGGAACAGGACAGTACTGGAATTTCATCGAAGTGCAACAGCCTTGATGCAGCTATGGTGGCGACTGCATCGTGCTTGTACTGTGTTTCGGGACAGGTGGGCTGGTTGGAGGCGTAATGGGTGAGACGGCGGCGCGAACGTTGCGGGCGGACGCGGAGCGCAGTGTGCGCGCTGTCCTGGAGGCGGCCGAGCGGGTGCTCGCGGCGGATCCCGGCGCGTCCATGGAGCAGATCGCCGCGGCTGCGGGGGTCGCCCGGACGACGGTTCACCGGCGGTTCGCCAACCGGCAGTCGCTGATCGAGGCGCTGGCGCTGTCCGCGGCCCGGCAGCTGGCGCAGGCGGTGGACGACGGCAGGCCGGACACCGCGCCGCCGCTGGTGGCGATGCACCGGATCACGGCCAACGTGCTCCAGGTCAAGGGCGCTTGGGCATTCGCCCTGGAGCTGCCGGCCGGCCCGGGCAGCGAGGCTGCCGCCCTCCAGCAGGACATCGACGGCCGCTGCGTCGACGTGCTGCGGCGGGCCCAGGCCGACGGGCTCATCGACGGAGCGGCGGACCTGGAGTGGGTGCGCCGGGTGTACTACGCCCTCATCGGGGAGTCGCTGCGCGGTGGCAGCGGCGGTGCCGGCCCGGACGCACTCGCCGCCCGCATCATCGACACCCTGCTGCACGGCGCCGGGCCGCACGCCTGAACCGGGAGCCGGCGCCCGGCCGGGGCGGTACGCGAAAGTGCCCGGCAGGTGCGGGACCGCACGCGCCGGGCACCTTCGTACCGCGGGGCTACTTCTTGAAGCCGTAGTCCATGAGCTTCTTCGCGTCCGCCGTGCGGTTCGCCTCCGAGGTGGAGGTCAGGACCGTACCGATGACCGTCTTGCCCTTGCGGGTCGCGGCGAAGACCAGGCAGTACTTGGCCGCGGGGCCGGAGCCGGTCTTCACGCCGATCGTGCCGCTGTAGGAGCTCAGCAGCTTGTTGGTGTTGGTCCACGACATGTAGCGGTAGCCACCGCTCTTCGTGGTGGTCTTCTGCTTCGTCGACTTCGTCTTCACGACCGTGCGGAACGTGGAGTACTTCAGCGCGCTGCTCGCGAGCTTCGTCAGGTCACGCGGGGTCGAGTAGTTGGACCCGTTCCCTATGCCGTCGAACGAGTCGAAGTGGGTGTTCTTCAGCCCGAGCGTCTTGGCGGTGCTGTTCATCTTGCCGATGAACGACTTCACCCGGGCCGCGCGCGTGGAGCCGGAGCCGAACTTGTCGGCCAGCGCGTACGCGGCGTCGCAGCCGGACGGCAGCATCAGGCCGTACAGCAGCTGGCGGACCGAGACCTTGTCGCCCACGATGAGGCGGGCCGAGGACGCACCCTTGGAGACGATGTAGTCGCTGTAGGCCTTCTGGACCGTGACCTTGGAATCAAGGTTGAGGCCCTTCTGCGCCAGGACCACCCGGGCCGTCATGATCTTCGTGGTGGAGCCGGTGGAGCGGCGGGTGTCCGCGGCCTTGGTGAAGAGGGTCTTCCCGGTGCCGTTGTTCATCACGAAGCCGCCCTTGGCGACGATCTTCGGAGTCGGCGGCGTGGCGGCCTGTGCGGTGGACGCGAACGCGCCGCCCGCGACGACGGCACCTGCGGTGAGGGCCACCGTGGCGGATACGGAAACACGCCTTATGCCCTTAATGCCGAGTTTCAAGTTGAACGCTCCAAATGCCCCTGGATTGCGGCTACATGAGGGTGCCGCGCGCTGATGAGACTGATGAACGCGACGAATGGTTGTGGTGTGCGAGGAGTGATTTTTTACGACATCGGTGAGGGGGACGGCGGGGCGTCGCCGGCCGGGTCATCCGGGGGGCCGCGATGCCGCCGCCTCCCGGCGTCCGAGCTCCACCTCCGCCCGGTTCAGGCGTCCTGTGGAGCGGCGGATGAAGAGCGGCTGAAGGAACTGAAGCGTTCCGGCGACCAGCAGGACAGCGGCCTGCCAGATGGGTCCGTCCAGGAGCTGCCACGCCGCGCCCGCCACGAATGCCATGGCCAGCGCCCGGTGGGCCCAGCGGAAGCGGGCCAGCTTCGCCACGCTTGTGCGCTGATGGGCCAGTACGCGGCTCATCGCAGCCCGCTCCTCGGGGCTGTCGGGGATGTCGGCGCGCTGGATGCGCCGCAGGAGCGGGCGAAGGCTCTTCGCCGGTACGTCGATCTGCCGTGCCGTGGACCGGCCGGCGTGCATCCCCAGCACCGTTCCGACGGCGACGGTGAGGAGGACCAGGGCGGCTGCCGTCAGCGCCGGGTGCTCTCTCCAGCTGAACGCCGTGCCCGCCCCGACCGCGCCTCCTGTCATGCCGATGACGACGATGTACACCGTCAGCCCGGTCCTCGGCCGGTCGTGACGCCGTCTCTTGCCGGTGCCGGTCTTCGGCATGGTCCCCGCCCCTGACCTTGTGGGGCGCTCTCTCGGCGCCCCGGAGCCTTCCGTGTACCCGCGTTCGGCGGGCGTGCACGGAAGGTGCGGGTCGTGCGCCCCCGGCGCGGTCCAGTATCCGGACGCGCCGTTGTCTGCATCCATGTTGTATCTATGCTGTGTGCATGCCTGCCCCAGCCTCGTCGCCCGTCCGCCCGCCCGCGAAGCAGCCCCCAGCCGCCGAGCGCGTATACACCCACATCAAGGACGCGGTCCTGGACCGCCGCTACGAGGGTGGGACGCTCCTGACCGAGGGCGATCTCGCGGAGGCCGTGGGGGTCTCCCGTACGCCCGTGCGCGAGGCGCTGCTGCGGCTGGAGGTCGAGGGGCTGATCAAGCTCTACCCGAAGAAGGGCGCCCTGGTGCTCGCCGTCTCCGCGCAGGAGATCGCGGACGTGGTGGAGACCCGGCTGCTCGTCGAGGAGTTCGCCGTGCGCAGGGCCGTGCCCGCGTCGGCGAAGCTGATCGCCCGTCTCGAGGAGCTCCTGGAGGAGCAGCGGCAGATGTCGGAGGCCGGTGATCTGGCGGCCGTCTCCGTGAAGGACCGCTGTTTCCACGCCGAGATCGTCCGCAACGCGGGCAACGAGATCCTGTCCCGGCTCTACGACCAGCTGCGCGACCGGCAGCTGCGGATGGGTGTCGCCGTCATGGAGGCCCACCCCGGCAGGATCGCCGCCAACATAGCCGAGCACGGCGAGCTGCTGGAGGCCATCAGGACCGGTGACGCGGATGCTGCCGCGCACGTCGTGCGCCGCCATGTGAGCCGGGTCAAGGTGCTGGTCAGGGGTGAGGACCGGTGACTTCCGCCGCCCCCACCCTGTCCCTGCCCGGTGATCCGCCCGGCGGCCGGCGTGCCGCCTGGGTCTGGGGCATCGGCGTCGCCGTCTACTTCGTCGCCATCATCTTCCGCACCAGCCTGGGCGTCGCCGGACTCGACGCCGCCGACCGGTTCGACGTCAACGCCTCGGCGCTCTCCACCTTCTCCATCCTCCAGCTGCTCGTCTACGCGGGCATGCAGATACCCGTCGGCCTGATGGTGGACCGGCTGGGCACCAAGAAGGTCCTCACCATCGGCGCCATCCTGTTCACCCTCGGGCAGCTCGGCTTCGCGCTCTCCCCGACGTACGGCACGGCACTGGCCTCGCGCGCCCTGCTGGGCTGCGGCGACGCCATGACGTTCATCAGCGTGCTGCGCCTGGGCACGCGCTGGTTCCCGGCCCGGCGCGGCCCGATGATCGGGCAGGTCGCCGCGCTGTTCGGGATGGCGGGCAACCTCGTCTCGACGCTCGTGATCGCCCGGTCCCTGCACAGCTTCGGCTGGACCACCACCTTCGTCGGCAGCTCACTGGCCGGGATCGTGGTCCTCGTCCTGCTGCTGCTCTTCCTCAAGGACCACCCCGAGGGCCACGCGCCGCCGCCCGCCGAGCACGCCGGCGGTGTGTACGTGCGCCGGCAGATCGCCGCCGCCTGGCGGGAACCGGGCACCCGGCTCGGGATGTGGGTGCACTTCACCACGCAGTTCCCGGCCATGGTGTTCCTGCTGCTGTGGGGCATGCCGTTCCTGGTGGAGGCGCAGGGGCTCAGCCGGGGGACCGCCGGCGAGCTGCTCACCCTGGTGGTGCTCTCCAACATGGCCGTGGGGCTCGTCTACGGACAGGTCATCGCCCGCCACCACGCGGCGCGCATCCCGCTCGCGCTGGGCACCGTCGCGATGACGGCCCTGCTGTGGGCATCGGCGATCCTGCACCCGGGGGACCACGCGCCGATGTGGCTGCTGATCACGCTGTGCGTGGTGCTCGGTGCCTGCGGGCCCGCCTCGATGATCGGCTTCGACTTCGCCCGCCCGGCCAACCCGCCGGAGCGCCAGGGCACCGCTTCGGGCATCGTCAACATGGGCGGTTTCGTCGCCTCGATGACCACGCTGTTCGCCGTCGGTGTGCTGCTGGACGCGACCGGCGACAACTACCGCATCGCCTTCGCCTCGGTCTTCGTCCTAGAGGCGATCGGAGTCGTACAGATCCTGCGGCTGCGGGCCAGGGCCGCGCACCGGGAGCGCGAGCACCATGTGATCAGCCGCGTGGAGGCCGTACACGTACCGGCGTGACCGTGGAAACGACGGCGGCGCGCCCGTCCCCCGCGGGGGTGGGCGCGCCGGTGCCGTGACTACGGGGTGACCGCGAACTTGTGCAGGATCGCGGCGGCCAGATCCTGGTCGCCCTCGACCTTGATGGTGTCGCTGACCGCGCTCGCCCGGACCCGGCCACAGGCCAGCCGGACGTACGTCTCCCAGTCCATCGCCAGCGTCGCCGCAGGACCCAGCGACGGCGCACCGTCCACCGAACCGCGGCCCTCCGCGTCGACCCGGACCGTGCGCAGGAACTCCACCGGACCGTGCACATCCACCACGACCGCCGAGTTGGGCGGTGCGCCCGCGTCCTTGGCCACCACCTTCGGCAGCGCGGCCAGCAGGGTGTCCCGGACGACGGCTGCCCCGGGGGAGTCCAGATTGCCGGGCTTCCCCAGCGTCGTCCGCAGATCCTGCTCATGCACCCAGACGTCGAAGGCGCGCATCCGCAGCGCCAGTTCGAGGGTCTGCTCGGCGCCGAGCGGCGCCCGTGTCATGGTCCCCGGGTCCCGCGTCTCGTTGCGCAGCTGACGGGACCGCCGGATGATCGTGTACTCCAGCTCGGAGGTCATCTCCGGTGCGGTGTGATGGCGCCGCACGTCGACCTGCATCTCCATGTAGCGGGCGAACTCGCTCTGCACATGGTAGAGATCGCGCGGCAGTGTGTGGATGGGGCGCGGGTCGCCGAGCTGCTCGCACTCCATGCCGATGATGTGCGACACGATGTCACGCACCGACCAGTTGGGACATGGAGTACGGCCGTTCCACTCCCCCTCGGTGAGCGGGCTCACCAGCTCGGCTATCGACTCGATGGAGTGGGTCCAGGCGTCGGCGTAGGTCTGGAGGCTGGGATGGACGGTCACGGGACCCCTCGGGCGGTTCTGCGGTGCATGGGCTGGAGAGAGCTGGGCGCGGACGGCGGGCTGCGAGCTGCGATGAGGTTCGGTCGGTCCAAGTTACGCTGCGAGCAGGCACCCCGGCAGTGCTTTCGTGTGACGATCGTAGGCCCGTGTTGACGGCTCATATGCCAGGACGGTGGTAGTGTGCGCGCCTCTCTCATCCAGATCGCAGTAGACCCGGACGAATCAGTCAATTCCCGCAGAGGGCGTGCGGCTTCGCTGATCGCGGCCCAACGGGGCGCGGATCTGGTCGTCCTGCCCGAGCTCTGGCCGGTCGGAGCCTTCGCCTATACGGAGTTCGAGGCCGAGGCCGAACCACTGCTCGGCCCCACGCACGAGGTGATGGCCAAGGCGGCCGCCGACGCCGGGGTCTGGCTGCACGCAGGCTCCTTCGTCGAGCGCGCCGATGACGGCACGCTCTACAACACCACGCTCGTCTTCACCCCCGAGGGCGAGCGGGTCGCCGCCTACCGCAAGATCCACCGCTTCGGCTTCGACAAGGGCGAGGCGGTCATGATGGGCGCCGGCGACGAGCTGGTCACCCTCGCCCTGCCGGGGACCACGATCGGCCTCGCCACCTGCTACGACCTGCGCTTCCCGGAGATGTTCCGGGGGCTGGTCGACGCGGGCGCCGAGACCCTGGTCGTCGCGGCGGGCTGGCCGGAGCGCCGTCGGGCCCACTGGACGCTGCTCGCACAGGCGCGTGCCGTGGAGAACCAGGCCTATGTGCTGGCCGTCGGCTCGGCCGGCACCCACGCCGGAATCCCGCAGGCCGGCCACAGCATCGTCGTCGACCCGTGGGGCGAGGTGCTCGCCGAGGCGGGCGCGGACGAAGAGGTGCTGGAGGTGGAGTTCGACCCGTCCCGGGTCGCCACCACCCGGGACCAGTTCCCGGCCCTCAAGGACCGCCGCCTCGGCCTCGCCCCGCCGACGGTCCTCAGGTAGGCGGCCCGTTCGGGCCGGTGCCTGTTTCACGTGAAACTGGCACCGGCCCGCTCAGTCCTCGTGCTCCTTCTCCGCCAGCACGATCACGCACACCGCGACCGCGATCAGCAGCGAGGTGTCGGCGTCCTCCCGCACGACGTCGATCCCGTATGTGTCCCGGATGGTCAGCCATCGTCGCGAGATCTGGGCCAGCAGCTCCCCGTCGTACTCCACCCCGAACTCGCGGTCCAGGATCTTGCCGCTGACGTCCAGCTCGGTGCCGTCCACCAGCGTCACGCGGTAGTGGTTGCGCAGCAGCGACAGCCGTTTCCGCTTGACCTTGGCCAACTGCTCGCCGTCCCGCTCGATGAGCATGGTGTCGCGCAGGCTGATCAGTTTCTGCTTGATCTCCACGAGGATCCGGCCCTGCGCGTCCTTCAGCTCGAAGGTGTCGCGCACGCGCATGGCCTTGCCGTCGACGAGGAAGACCTTGCGGCCGTCCGCATCCTCGATCCAGTAGTCGTCGCCGATGCCGAACACTCGTTCACGCACAAGAAGTCTCATGGCTCACAGGTTCCCCGAGGGACCTGTGGAATGCGTGGACGCCACGGTGATGTTGACTGTTGGCATGGCAACACGTGCGCGCGTCAGGGCCCCCGAACTGATCGGCAAGGGCGGCTGGCTCAATACAGGCGACCAGCAATACACCCTCGCTGACCTGCGAGGACGCATTGTGATCTTGGATTTTTGGACGTTCTGCTGTGTGAACTGCCTGCACGTCCTCGATGAGCTGCGCGAGCTGGAGGAGAGGCACCGCGACACCGTGGTGATCATCGGCGTGCACTCGCCGAAGTTCGTCCACGAGGCGGAGCACCAGGCCGTGGTCGACGCCGTCGAGCGGTACGAGGTGCACCACCCGGTGCTGGACGACCCCGAGCTCGCCACCTGGAAGCAGTACGCCGTACGCGCCTGGCCGACGCTCGTCGTCGTCGACCCCGAGGGCTATGTCGTCGCCCAGCACGCGGGCGAGGGGCACGCCCACGCCATCGAGAAGCTCGTCGAGGAGCTGGAGACCGAGCACGCCGCCAAGGGGACGCTGCGGCGCGGCGACGGGCCCTATGTGGCGCCCGAGCCGGTGGCCACGCATCTGCGGTTCCCCGGCAAGGCGCTGCTGCTCGACGACGGCGGCTTCCTGGTCTCCGACACCACCCGCCACCGGCTGGTCGAGCTGGACACGGACGGCGAGACCGTGCGCCGGCACTTCGGCACCGGTGACCGCGGGCTGACGGACGGCGGGCCCGAGGAGGTCCGCTTCAGCGAGCCGCAGGGTCTTGCGGTGCTGCCCGACGGGCGGATCGCTGTCGCCGACACGGTGAACCACGCGATCCGCGCGCTCGACCTCACGACGGGTATGACGACCACCCTGGCCGGCACCGGCCGCCAGTGGTGGCAGGGGGCGCCCACCAGTGGCGCGGGCACCGAGATCGACCTGTCCTCACCGTGGGACGTCGCCTGGTTCGACGGCCGGCTGTGGATCGCCATGGCCGGTGTGCACCAGCTCTGGACGTACGACCCGGCCGACGGCACCGTGCGGGTCGCGGCCGGCACGACGAACGAGGGGCTGGTCGACGGTCCGGGCGAGGAAGCCTGGTTCGCTCAGCCGTCCGGGCTCGCGGCCACCGAGGACCGGCTCTGGATCGCCGACTCGGAGACGTCCGCACTGCGCTACGTCGACCGGGATGGCGCCGTCCACACCGCCGTCGGCACCGGGCTCTTCGACTTCGGGCACCGTGACGGCGCCGCCGGTCAGGCACTGCTCCAGCACCCGCTGGGCGTCACCGCGCTGCCCGACGGATCCGTCGCCGTCTGCGACACGTACAACCACGCCCTGCGCCGCTATGACCCGGCGAGCGGTGAGGTCACCACGCTCGCCACGGATCTGCGCGAGCCCAGCGACGCGGTGCTGGTGGACGGCGACCTCGTGGTCGTCGAGTCCGCCAGGCACCGGCTGACCCGGCTGCGGCTGCCCGAGGAAGCGGTACGCGTCGCCGGCCGGGCACACCGCACCCAGCGCGTGGCCACCGAGATCGCCCCTGGCACGCTCCGGCTCGACGTCGTCTTCCAGGCGCCCGCCGGGCAGAAGCTGGACACCCGCTACGGGCCCTCGACCCGGCTGCTGGTCTCCTCGACCCCGCCCGAGCTGCTGGCCGGGGGCGACGGGGCGGGCACCGATCTGTTCCGTGAGCTGGTCCTCGCGGACGGGGTGACCGAGGGCGTCCTGCATGTCTCGGCGATGGCCGCGTCCTGCGACGACGACCCCGCGAACGAGTACCCGGCCTGCCATGTCCACCAGCAGGACTGGGGCGTCCCCGTCCGGCTCGGCGAAGGGGGCGCGTCCCGGCTGCCGTTGGTCCTCGCCGGGATGGACGAACAGGGCTGACGGGGTTGGGGTGCGCCCGGTCTGCGGGGCGCACCCGTCCTGGTCACAGGTGGCGTTCGTCCTCGGAAACCACCGTGGTGGTGGGGGCCGCGACCACGCGCCGGCGTCGCATGACGCTCGCGTAGACGAAGACCCCGATGACGCCGACGATCATCATGATCCAGCCGACCATGTCGACGTTGACGCTGTCCAGTTCCCAGTCGGTCGCGAAGGCGAGTATCGCCCCTGCACCGATGAGGATGATGCATCCTCCGAGTCCCATGAGTTCTGCCTCCTCGACGGACCGGAAGCTCCGGACCGTGTACGGACCGGGTACCCGGCGGGATAACGGCCATGCGTCCGGGGCCGGTTCGGCGGCAACCGACAACCGCACGCACCCCCGGCTGCCGGGGCCGGGGGTGCGGGGTGATCACACCGCGGCGGTGCGCCCGGTGATCGGGCAGGCACCGGCCGCCGCTCCGACGGAGGCGGCGGTGCGGGCGCGGGGGGCGGTTCCGCCGATCTGCTTGAGGATCTCGTCCGAGAGCAGGTCCTCCTCGCCCTTGAGAGCGTCGGCGACCTTCAGATCGGTGTTGAAGACCATCTCGGCGGCGACGTTGTCCTGGACGATCCGGGCCAGGTTGTCCAGCGCGACGAAGATCGGGTCCGACGGGGTCTCCACCGTCGGCAGGTCGATCAGGTGGGTGTCCACCTTCACCTGGTTCATGGTGCGACGGATGATGATCGAGGCCTGGTTCAGATCCGACGTGGTCCAGATCGACAGCACGGTGACGTACAGGTCGCTCCACGCCTCCTCGCCGAGCAGCGTGCGCCACCGCTTCATCAGGGCTTCGAGGCCGTTGATCTGGGCGGTGGCCGCGAAGGTCATGTTGACGCGGATGGCCGGGTAGACGGTGGCGGCGAATTTGTTGAACGACACCATGTCGAAGGTCCGTGCCCCGACGGAGGTGTCGATGAACAACATGGCCTCCCGCAGGATCGTGTCGCAGGAGGCCTCCAGGTCCGGCGGGAGATTGGCCGTGCCCAGCTTGGTGAGCGCCGTGTTCAGCGTGGCCCGGTAGGCGTTCAGCGGGGTGATCCAGCCCGTGTCCCCGGGGGCCTTGAAGACGATCATGTCCAGGTCGTGCGGGTCGATGCGTTCCGAGTTGGCGATGTTGGGGACCTGGTCGCTGAGGTAGGGCGCGAGCACCGAGTACATGCCCAGGGGTATGTGGGCGATGGACTTGGCCAGTTCGAAGTACTCGGGGACCGGGTCGACCGTCTCGATCTGCCGTCCCTCGTTGATCAGGGTGAAGCGCCCGCCGACGGCGTTGTTCTGGACGACGACGACCGGGCTGAGCTGCTTGATCAGTTCCGATTTCAGGGACGCGTAGTTCGTGCGCATCGCCGCGTTGACGTTGCGTATCGCGTCCCGGGCCGCCTTCTCGTCGGTCGCGGTGATGGCCGCTGCCGGTGCGGCCGACGCGCTGGTGGCCGACTGTGTGCTGGTGAGTAGCGTGGCCGCCCCTACGGCCGACGCGGTACCCAGGAAACCTCTACGTGTGGTCATGCCCCGTCTTCCTGCTGAGTTACGTGCTTCCTTTGCGGTGTGGGGGGAAGTTCAGGGGTGGGGGGAATCTGGGGGGAGGGAGTGCCTGGGGGGAGGGAGCGCCCGGCGGTGCGGCGGGCGGGAGAGGCTCTCTAGGCCAGGGACTTCTGCGTCGGTACGACGACTCCGTAGAGGTCCTGGACCGTGGCGAGAGCGGCCTCGTGGAGCTGTTTCGCCGGAATGCCGTTCGGCTTGCCGTTCAGCGGCAGCGGCCGGGTCGCGGAGGCGTCGGCGACCACGGTCGGCTTGTTGCCGTTGAGGAACGCGCCCTGGGTGGTGAACAGGGTGCACATGTTCGTCATGAACCCGGCGATGATGACGTTCTCGTGGCCGGCCTTCTTGACCTGTGCGGCGAGGTCGGTGCCGTGGAAACCGTCGGGGACGCTCTTCTCGACGACGGGTTCACCCTTGGCCGGCTTCAGCGCCGGGATGATCCGGCCGCCCTCCGACTTGAGGTCGTAGCCCTTGTCGACGATATGGATGACAGGGGTACCCGCCGCGCGGGCTCGCTTCAGCAGGGCTTCGGCGTTGTTCACCGCCGGCTTCCAGCCGTCGAGCTCCATCACGCCCTTGGTGTAGGTGTTCTGGTAGTCGACGAGGATGAGTGTCGAATCGGCGAGCGTGGCCGGGGTCTCGCCGAGCTTGTTCAGCTCCCGCAGCGTGGTCGTGTCCCTCGCTACGTTTCCCTCCGCGGCCTCCTTCCTCGCGGTGGCCGCGGACGGCTTGTCCTCGCGTGAGGCGGCCTCGGAGCTGCCGCACGCGGTGGCGGTGGCGGCGAGGACGATGACGGCGCCCAGGGCGACGGCGGTACGCGCCGGCTTCATCAGACGATCTCCTTCTGCGTCGGAACGACGACCCCGTACAGGTCGGCGATGGTGGCCAGCGCGCTGTAGTGCACCTGGCGGGCGTCCAGTTCGGTGCCGGCGACGGGCAGCGCACGGGTGGCGCTGGCATCGGCCACGACGGTGGGGCGGTTGCCGCGAAGGAAGGCGCCCTGGGCGGTGAACGCGACGCACATGTGGGTCATGAACCCGGCGATGACGACGTCGTTCCTGCCGGCCGCTTCGACGTGGTCGGCGAGGTCGGTGCCGTGGAAGGCGTTCGGCGCCTGCTTGACGACGACGGGCTCGCCCTCGACCGGTGCGACGCGCGGATGGATCTGTCCGATCCCGGCCCGGATGTCGTACGGGGTGCCTTCGCCGCCGTCGTTGATGACGTGGATGACCTTGGTGCCCGCCCGGCGGGCCCGTGCCAGGAGCTCGGCGGCGGCGTCGAGCGCGGCCTGCCAGCCGTCCAGCTCCATCACGCCGGTCGTGTAGGTGTTCTGGTAGTCGACGAGGATCAGGGTCGAGTCGGCGAGCTTCGCGGGGGTCTCGTCGAAGCCGTTGAGCTGTCGCAGCGTCGTCCGGGGCATGGCTGTGTCACCTGCGCGTTTCATGTCGGGGATGACGGGCCCACCGGTTCCGCTGGGCCGCACTCAAGACGCTATGGCCCACCCCGGTGTGTCGGCAATGTCGTCTAACATGCAGAAACCGACACCGGGCGGTGTGCTGGCAGGGAGGCCCATGAGTACCGTCGACCGACTGATCGTCATCGTTCTCTTCGAGGGCGTCGACCTGCTCGACGTCACCGGACCGCCCGAGGTGTTCTCCCTCGCGCGCCGCGAGACGGAGGAGGCGGCGGGCTACGACGTGGTCCTCGCCGCCGAGACGCCGGCCCCGGTCACCACTGCCGCCGGGGTCCGGATCCTGCCCGATCTCACCTTCGGCGACCTCGCGGCGAGGAGCATCGACACCCTCCTCGTGCCCGGGGCGGTGGAGACCGACGACCAGGGGCGCGTGCACCCGCTCACCGACCCGGCCGTGGTGCGGCGGGTGGAAGAGCTCGCCGCGCGCACGCGCCGGGTCACGTCCGTCTGCGTCGGCGCGCACATCCTCGCCGCCGCCGGGCTTCTCGACGGCAAGCGGGCCACCACCCACTGGTCGACGGCACAGCAACTCGCCGCGGATCACCCGCTGGTGGAGGTCGACGCCGATCCGATCTTCATCCGCGAGGGAGACGTGTGGACGGGGGCGGGGATCAGTGCCTGCCTCGATCTGTCGCTCGCCCTCATCGCCGACGATCTGGGCGAGGCCATCGCGCTGCGGGTCGCCAGACAGCTCGTGATGTACCTGAAGCGGCCGAGCGGACAGAGCCAGTTCAGCGTTCCGCTGGAACAGGTCTCCACGACCCGGCGCATCGAGGATCTGCGGCACTACATCATGCGCAACATCGGCGAACCGCTCACCGTCGCGGACCTCGCCGGGCACGGTCACGTCGGCGACCGTCAGCTGACCCGGATCTTCAAGAACGAACTCGGTACGACACCGCACGCCTACATCGAGTCGGTCCGCGTCGAGCGGGCGCGCAACCAGCTCGAATCCACCGACGCCACTCTCGAACGGATCGCGTCCACCTGCGGGTTCGGCACAGTCGACACCCTGGTCAGGGCGTTCCGCCGCAGGCTCGACACGACACCGACCGAGTACCGCCGCCGGTTCAGGACTGGCCCGGAATGACAGCGGTCCCCCTGCCGGACGTCGGCAGGGGGACCGTCAGGAGTGTTGTCAGCCCGCCAGGAACGCCGCCAGCGCGGTCGCCAGCAGATGCGGGTCGTCGGCGCCGCACAGCTCACGGGCGCTGTGCATCGACAGGATCGCCACGCCGATGTCCACGGTCTGGATGCCGTGCCGGGCGGCGGTGATCGGGCCGATCGTGGTGCCGCACGGCATCGAGTTGTTGGAGACGAACGTCTGCCACGGGACGCCCGCCTTCTCGCACGCCGCCGCGAACACGGCCCGGCCGCTGCCGTCGGTCGCGTACCGCATGTTGACGTTGACCTTGAGGATCGGCCCGCCGTTGACGACCGGGTGGTGCGTCGGGTCGTGCCGCTCCCCGTAGTTGGGGTGGATCGCGTGGCCGGTGTCGGAGGAGAGGCAGACGGTGCCGGCGAAGGCGCGGGCACGGTCCTCGTACGTGCCGCCGCGGGCGAACACCGAGCGCTCCAGGACCGTGCCGAGCAGCGGTCCGTCCGCGCCGGTGTCGGACTGCGAGCCGTTCTCCTCGTGGTCGAAGGCGGCCATCACCGGGATGTACGGGAGGTCCGAGTCGGACTGCCCGGCGACGGCGCCGAGCGCGGCGGTCGCCGCGTGCACCGAAAGGAGGTTGTCCATGCGCGGACCGGCCACCAGCTCGCGGTCGCGGCCCAGGTAGGACGGCGGCTCGACGGGGTGCGGCATCAGGTCCCAGCCGGTGATGTCCTCGGCGTCGACACCCGCCTCCTCGGCGACGAACCGGATGAGGTCGCCCTCCTCGACGTCCCCGAGGCCCCAGATCGGCTGCATGTGCTTCTGGCGGTCGAGCTTGAGGCCGTCGGCGTTGGCCGAGCGGTCCAGGTGTACGGCCAGCTGCGGAACGCGCAGCAGCGGCCGGTCGATGTTGACGAGCCGGTGCGTGCCGTCCCGCAGCGAGATCCGTCCGGCGAGGCCGAGATCCCGGTCGAGCCAGGTGTTGAGGAGCGTGCCGCCGTAGACCTCCACGGCGATCTGCCGCCAGCCGTACGCACCCGTGTCGGGCAGCGGCTTCACGCGCAGGTTCGGAGAGTCGGTGTGTGCCCCGACGATCCGGAACGGGGTGTGCGCCTCGGCGCCCTCGGGCACGTACCAGGCCACGATCGCGCCGCCGCGCAGGACGTACTTCCCGCCGCTGGAACCGTCCCAGGCCGCCGTCTCCTCGACCTGCCGGAAACCGGCCTTCTCCAGCCGCGCCGCGGCAGCCGCCACGGCGTGGTACGGGGAGGGGCCGGCCATCAGGAAGGCCATCAGATCGTCGGTGTGCCCGCGGTCGAAGCGGAGGGAAGAACTCATGTTCTTCACTGTAACCAGGCCCGTGACCGGGATTTCACCGTCGTCCACCGGTGCCACGTGACTATCGTCCCGTCAGTGTCGCGGACGGTTTGTCGCCGTCCTGTGCCTGCTGGGCGCGCTCGGCGAACATGGCGGCGAGTGCCTCGACCTGTTCGTCGGGGAGGGCCTTCCGGCCCTGGCTGCCGGTGCCGAAGCCGAGCACGGTCGTCCCGACCCGGATCTGTGTGATGGTGCCGGGCCCGCCCATGCTGCCGACCTCGGCGCGGTTGGCGGTCCGGTCCTGGCCGGGCTCCCCGATCGGCACCGGCACCGCGCCCACGCCGACCCGGTCCCCGCCGTAGTACTCGGCGAGCGCGTCATAGGCGGCGTCGGCCGTCTTCTCGTCCTTGTACGCGAGCGCCCAGAAGTTCAGCGAGGCCGCGTCGGACGTGCGTGCGTACCCCGAGACGCCCCAGAACGTGATCCGGTCGCACGTCGCCGCGTGCTTCTTCTTCGACTTGGTCAGGCAGACCGGCGGCGGGACCTCCGGGTTCCTCGGCAGGGCCGACGGCTCCAGCACGCTCCGCCAGCCCGGCACCGCCTTCGCGTCCGGCATGACCGAGGTGACCTCCGCCTTGCCGAGCGCCTTCGCGTGGCTGTCCCCGCCGGCCTTGCCGCCGCCGCTCCCGTTGCCGGCGCCGCTTCCACTGCCGCAGCCCACGAGCAGCAGCGCCGCCGTGCCGGCCGCCGCGCTCCGTATGCCCCACCGCTTGCCCCGACGACCCATGCGTCAGCCTCCCCCTCGGAACGGACGGCTCAGCGTACCCAGCGGATACGACAGCACCGCCACCCGGAAACCTTCCCGGGTGGCGGTGCGTGGTGAATCCGAGTGCGAGGTCTCAGAACGAGGCCTCGTCCAGCTCCATCAGCGAGTTGTCGACGGCCTCGGCGAGCGCGCGCTCGGCGCCGACGCCCGGCAGGACGTTCGCGGCGAAGAACTTCGCGGCGGCGATCTTGCCCCGGTAGAAGGCGACGTCCTTCGCGGCGGCGGCCGGCAGCTTCTCGGCGGCCACGGCCGCGCCCTTGAGCAGCAGGTAGCCGACGACGACATCGCCGGAGGCGAGCAGCAGGCGGGTGGTGTTCAGGCCCACCTTGTAGATGTTGTTCACGTCCTCGCCGGTCGCGGTGAGGTCGGTGATCATCGTGCCGACGATCGCCTCCAGGTCCACGGCCGCCTTGGCGAGCGAGTCCAGCGCGCCGGACAGTTCCTCGTTGCCCTGGGCGCCCGCGAGGAACTTCTTGATCTCCTCGGAGAGCGTGTTGAGCGAGGCGCCCTGGTCGCGGACGATCTTCCGGAAGAAGAAGTCCTGGCCCTGGATGGCCGTCGTGCCCTCGTACAGCGTGTCGATCTTGGCGTCACGGATGTACTGCTCGATCGGGTACTCCTGGAGGTACCCGGAGCCGCCGAACGTCTGGAGCGACTGCGCCAGCTGCTCGTAGGACTTCTCCGAGCCGTAGCCCTTCACGATCGGGAGCAGCAGGTCGTTCAGGCCGTGCAGCGCCTTGGCGTCCTCGCCCGCGGCCTCCTTCTCCTGGATCGCGTCCTGGACGGAGGCGGTGTAGAGCACGAGGGAGCGCATGCCCTCGGCGTACGCCTTCTGCGTCATGAGCGAGCGGCGCACGTCGGGGTGGTGCGTGATGGTGACCTTGGGGGCCGTCTTGTCCATGAACTGCGACAGGTCGGTGCCCTGGACGCGCTCCTTGGCGTACTCCAGCGCGTTGAGGTAACCGGTCGAGAGCGCCGCGATGGCCTTCGTGCCGACCATCATGCGGGCGAACTCGATGATGCGGAACATCTGGCGGATGCCGTCGTGCTTGTCGCCGATCAGCCAGCCCTTGGCGGGGTGCTGGTCGCCGAACGTCATCTCGCACGTGTTGGACGCCTTGAGGCCCATCTTGTGCTCGACGTTCGTCGCGTACACGCCGTTGCGCTCGCCCAGCTCGCCGGTCGTCCAGTCGAAGTGGAACTTCGGGACCATGAAGAGCGAGAGGCCCTTGGTGCCCGGTCCGGCGCCCTCGGGGCGGGCCAGCACGTAGTGGATGATGTTCTCGGACATGTCGTGCTCGCCCGAGGTGATGAAGCGCTTCACACCCTCGATGTGCCAGGAGCCGTCCTCCTGCTCGACGGCCTTCGTGCGGCCCGCGCCGACGTCGGAACCGGCGTCCGGCTCGGTCAGCACCATCGTCGAGCCCCACTGCTTCTCGACGGCGATCTCGGCGATCTTCTTCTGTGCCTCGTTGCCCTCGTCGAAGAGGATGCCGGCGAAGGCCGGGCCGGAGGAGTACATCCACACGGCCGGGTTGGCGCCGAGCAGCAGCTCCGCGTAGCCCCAGATCAGGGAGCGCGGCGAGGTGGTGCCGCCGATCTCCTCGGGCAGGCCCAGGCGCCAGTACTCGGAGTCCATGAAGGCCTGGTACGACTTCTTGAAGGTGTCCGGGACCGGTGCGGTGTTGGTCTCCGGGTCGAAGACCGGCGGGTTGCGGTCGGCGTCGGCGTAGGAGTCGGCGAGCTCGTTCTCCGCGAGGCGGGCGACCTCGTCGAGGATGCTCTTCGCGGTCTCGACGTCCATCTCCGCGAACGGTCCGGTGCCGTACAGCTTGTCGCGCCCGAGGACCTCGAAGAGGTTGAACTCGATGTCGCGGAGATTCGACTTGTAGTGCCCCATGGGAAGGCTCCGTAATCAATAGCAGTGGCGCGCAGCGCCCCGTGGAGGGGTGGCCCGGACTTATCAGCTGACCCCTACGATGATGCTACCCGTCAGTAATAAGACGCAACCCCTCAAGGCACAGATGTGTCCGATTACTCTTTGCCTCATGTACGGCTACGACCAGAATCAGGGCGCACAGCAGCCGATGGGTGGCGGCTACGGCGAGCAGCCGCTGTATCCCGAACCCTCGCCGCCCTCGCTGGGCGACGCGGTACGGGCCTTCACGACCGGCTCGCTGGCCGCCGAGGACTTCCAGCAGATCTTCGCGACGTCGAAGGTCTACTGCCCGCGCGGCGACAATCCGGGCTTCCTCGCGCTGCACAACACCCAGCAGCCGGTGATCCCCATGTTCAGCACGCTCAAGGAGCTGCGGCTCTACGCGGGCAAGGAGTCCAAGTACTTCGTGATCACCGGCGCCGAGGTGATCGATCTGCTGCCCACCGGCTACGGCTTCGTCCTCGACATGGAGGGCGAGCACCGGATGGTCTTCGACGCCAAGGCCGTGGAGCAGATGGTCGACTTCGCGATGCGCCGTATGTACGGCTGACCGTCGCCCAGATCCCTCGGAAGGGGCCCGTACCGCTCGGCGGTACGGGCCCCTTTGCGCTGCCGTGGGCGGCGCGGGAATGGAAGCCGCCTTGCGGGATGTTCACCATTCAACTAAATTGATCGCAGGACGATCCCCGGAGGTGGCTCCCATGCCCGCAGTGACTGTCGAAAACCCGCTGACCCTGCCCAAGGTCGCCGCCTCGGGCGACGCCGTGGCCCGGCCCGTGCTCGCCGTGACCACGGCGCCGAGCGGATTCGAGGGCGAGGGATTCCCCGTGCGCCGCGCCTTCGCGGGGATCAACTACAAGCACCTCGACCCGTTCATCATGATGGACCAGATGGGTGAGGTGGAGTACGCGGCCGGTGAGCCGAAGGGCACGCCCTGGCACCCGCACCGCGGCTTCGAGACCGTCACCTACCTGATCGACGGCACCTTCGTGCACCAGGACTCCAACGGCGGCGGCGGCACCATCCAGAACGGCGACACCCAGTGGATGACGGCCGGGTCCGGGCTGCTCCACATCGAGGCCCCGCCGGAGTCGCTCGTCATGTCGGGCGGCCTCTTCCACGGCCTCCAGCTCTGGGTCAACCTGCCCAAGGCCGACAAGATGATGGCCCCGCGCTATCAGGACATCCGCGGCGGCCAGGTCCAGCTGCTCGCCTCCCCGGACGGCGGCGCGCTGCTCCGGGTGATCGCGGGAGAGCTCGACGGCCACGAGGGCCCGGGCGTCACCCACACCCCCATCACGATGATCCACGCCACCGTGCGCCCCGGCGCCGAGGTGACCCTGCCGTGGCGCGAGGACTTCAACGGTCTCGCCTACGTGCTCGCGGGCCGCGGCACCGTGGGCGAGGAGCGCCGGCCCGTCCACATGGGCCAGACCGCCGTCTTCGGTGCCGGCTCCTCGCTGACCGTCCGCGCGGACGAGCAGCAGGACGGCAACGCCCCGGAGCTGGAGGTCGTCCTCCTCGGCGGGCGCCCCATCCGGGAGCCGATGGCCCACTACGGGCCGTTCGTGATGAACAGCCAGGCCGAACTGAAGCAGGCCTTCGAGGACTTCCAGGCCGGCCGCCTCGGCACCGTGCCCGCCGTCCACGGCATGTGAGCCCCGCCGCCGTCGGGTGACGGTTCGTCACTCGTACGGCGGCGCAGGCGGGACACCGCCCCCGCGGCGTGATCGGGTGGGAGGGTGCAGAACCGGAAGCCCCTCCTGCCCATCGGCGCACGGCGCCTGGCCGCCTGGTGCGGTGTCGTCCTGCTGGTCGCCGGTGTCGCCGCCGTGGTCATCTGGCTGTGCATCGCCCTCAAGACCGCCGTCACCCCCGTCCTGCTCGCGCTGCTCGGTACGGCGCTGCTCGGTCCGGTCCACCGCAGGATGACCGCGCACGGGGTGAACCGCTCGGTGGCGGCCGGCCTCACCTGCGCCCTGCTCGTCGCGGTGGTCGGCGGCGCCGGCTACATCGTCGTCACCGCGCTCATCGACACCGGCGACCAGATCGTCCAGTCGCTGAAGGACGCCGGCCAGTGGGTCGTCGACCACTTCGGGGTCGCGGGCAACACGAACGTGGACGACCTGGCCAGCAACGCCAAGAAGCTCGTCGAGAAGTTCGGCGCGAGCGCCGCGGGCGGGCTGCTGACCGGCATCAGTCTGATCGGTTCGCTCGTCGCCACGAGCGTGCTCGCACTCCTGCTGACCTTCTTCTTCCTGCGCGACTCCGACCGGGCCGCGCACCTCGCGCACGCCATCGCGCCGCGCGGCGCCGGCGATCTGGTCGAGGCCATGGGCCGGCGGGCCTTCGAGGCGGTCGAGGGCTTCATGCGCGGGACGACGTTCATCGCGCTCATCGACGCCGTCTGCATCACGGTCGGTCTGCTGATCCTGCGGGTGCCAGGTGCGGTGGGTCTTGGCGCGCTGGTGCTGGTCGGCGCCTACATCCCGTATCTCGGGGCCTTCATCTCCGGCGCCGTGGCGGTACTGGTGGCGCTCGCGGACCGGGGTTTCGTGATCGCGCTCTGGGCGCTCGGAGTCGTGCTCGCCGTGCAGGTGCTGGAGGGACACGTCCTGCAGCCGATGATCCAGAGCCGTACGGTCCAGATGCACCCCGCCACCATCATGATCGCGCTGACGGCGGGGGCGAGCGTGGCGGGGCTGCTGGGGATGCTGCTCGCGGTCCCGGTGTGCGCGGCGGCCTTCGGCATCCTCGGCGAACTCCGCAACGGCCGGCTGCCCCCGACGGGCGAGACGGAACCCACCCAGGACCCGCCCCCGCAGCCCGCCTGACCCGCCACCGATCCGGGCATCCCGTCGATCCGGGCATCCCCTCCAGCCTGTACGGCGTTTGAGGACGGAATCCTTGTGCCCGGGGGCCCGCGCAGACCGCCCCCGTAACGCCCGGTCCCCCGGCTACGGCTCCGGGAAGCGAACCGGGTCCACCTCCGTCACCTCGGCCAACTCCACCGGCTCCGCCGACTCGTACAGCTCGAACCAGATCGACTTCCCCTCCCCCCGCGGATCCACCCCCCACGCATCGGCGAGCATCTCCATCAGCACCAGCCCCCGCCCGCTGGACGCCATCTCGCCGGGCCGCCTTTTGTGCGGCAGCTCGTCGCTGCCGTCGGCCACCTCCACCCGCAGCCGCCGCTCCCCGTGTTCCCCGCTGACCTGCGCGATCAGCAGCGCGTCGCCGTCCGTGTGGACCAGCACGTTCGTGGCCATCTCGGAGATCATCAGCACCGCCGAGTCGACCTGCTCCGGGTCCGCCCAGTCGTGCAGCATCTCGCGCACCTGCTGCCGGGCCGCCGAGATCCGCTCCGGCTCGGCCTGGGCGATGGTCAGCGCGGTCCGCCGCGGCGCGGTGTGCCGGGTCGCGGCGGCCTCGCGGCGCAGCAGCAGCACCGCGATGTCGTCCTCGCGCCGGTCCGCGAGCGGGCCCGTCGTGTAGTGCGAGGTCGGCCCGTGCACCGCCTGCACGAGCGCGTCCGCGAGCTTCTCCAGGTCACTGGTGTGCCGCTCCAGGATCGGCCGCAGCCGGACCCAGCCGGTGGCCAGGTCGTGGCCGCCGGTCTCGATCAGCCCGTCCGTGCAGAGCATGATCGTTTCTCCGGCCTCCAGTACGACCCGGGTCGTCGGGTAGTCCGTGTCCGACTCGATGCCCAGCGGAAGCCCGCCCGCGGTCTGCCGGATGACCGCGGTGCCGTCGGCGGTCATCACCACGGGGTCGGGGTGCCCGGCCCGGGCGATGTCGAGGATTCCGGTGTCCGGGTCCGCCTCCGCGTACAGACATGTCGCGAAGCGTGGTCCCGTGTGCTCCCCGTCCTCGTGCGCGTCGGTCAGCCCGGAGAGGAAGCGCGAGGCCCGCGAGAGCACCGCGTCCGGGCGGTGCCCCTCGGAGGCGTACGCGCGCAGGGCGATCCGCAACTGGCCCATCAGCCCCGCGGCCCGCACATCGTGCCCCTGGACGTCACCGATGACCAGGGCGATGCGGCCGCTGGGCAGCGGGATCATGTCGTACCAGTCGCCGCCCACCTGGAGTCCGCCCCCGGTCGGCACATAGCGTGCGGCCACCGTCATCCCCGGGAGGCCGGCCACCAGGGACGGCATCATCGTGCGCTGGAGCCCCTCGGACAGCTCCCGCTCGGTCTCGGCGACCCCGGCCCGGGCGAGCGCCTGCGCGAGCATCCTGGCCACGGTCGTCAGGACCGACCGCTCGTCCGGCGAGAACGACACCGGATGCCGGAAGCCGGCCATCCAGGCGCCCATCGTGCGCCCCGCGACGATCAGCGGCAGAAAGGCCCAGGAGCGGCGCCCGAACCGCCGGGCCAGCGGCCAGGTGGCCGGGTAGCGGCGGTGGTAGTCATCGGGGCTGGCCAGATAGATCGCCCGGCCGGTCCGTACGACCTCCGCGGCCGGGTAGTCGGTCTCCAGCGGCATGTCGGTGAACGGGCCCTCGTCCCCCGTGTTGTGCCCGTGGTGCCCGACGATCGTCAGCCGTTCGCCCTCGACCCCGAAGACCGCCAGCCCCTCCGGCGAGAAGCCCGGCATGGAGAGCGAGTAGGCCACCCGCAGCACTTCCTCCGTCGACCGCGCCTCGGCCAGTGCCCGCCCCGCGTCCAGCAGGAACGCCTCCCGGGACCGCCGCCAGTCGCCGGTGATCTCGGTGTGCGCGCCGGTGGTGCCGGGCTGTGGCTCCGCGACCTCCTGGAGCGTGCCGACCAGGAGGTAGTCCACATCGCTGCCGTCGGCCGGCGGGAGCGGCTTGGAGCGGCTCCGTACGGTACGCAGCACCCGCCCGCGTTCGTCCACGATCCGCAGCCGGGCCTCGGCGAGCGTGCCCTCGGCCACGGCCAGGTTGACGACCCCGTAGACCTCGTTCCAGTCGACGGGGTGGAAGCGGGAGCGCACCTCCGACTCACGGAAGACGCCTGCCGCGGCGGGCAGCTCCAGCAGCCGGGCCGCCTCCGCGTCGAGCGTGACCGTCCCGGCCCCGTTGTCCCAGCGCCAAAGACCGGTCGCGGTCGCGGCCAGGACATCCTCGGTGCGCATTGCCCCACTTTAGGAAGATGTACGCCGCAAACGCCACCGAGGGCCATGCCCGCCCGGGCCTCTTGACGATCTTTCCGGGGACCATGGCAATGAAACGGTCCGGTCGCGGGCGGTAGCCTGGGGTGGCTGTGACCGCCCCCAACCGCGAAGACTGGATGAACGACGATGCATCGGTACAGGTCCCACACCTGCGGCGAGCTCCGCGCCTCTGACGTCGGCACCGACGTCCGGCTGAGCGGCTGGCTGCACAATCGCCGAGACCTGGGTGGCATCCTCTTCATCGATCTGCGCGACCACTACGGCCTGGTGCAGCTCGTCGCCCGCCCCGGCACCCCCGGCAACGACGCCCTGGCGAAGCTCACCAAGGAGACCGTCGTACGGATCGACGGCAAGGTCTCCGCCCGCGGCGCCGACAACGTCAACCCGGAGCTCCCGACCGGTGAGATCGAGATCGAGGTCACCGAGGTCGAGGTGCTGGGCGAGGCCGCCCCGCTGCCGTTCACGATCAACGCCGAGGACGGGGTCAACGAGGAGCGGCGCCTGGAGTACCGCTTCCTCGACCTGCGCCGCGAGCGCATGCACCGCAACATCATGCTGCGCTCCTCCGTGATCGCCTCGATCCGCTCGAAGATGGTCGCCCTCGGTTTCAACGAGATGGCGACGCCGATCCTCACCGCGACCTCTCCCGAGGGCGCCCGTGACTTCGTCGTCCCGTCCCGGCTGAACCCCGGCAAGTTCTACGCACTGCCGCAGGCCCCGCAGCAGTTCAAGCAGTTGCTGATGATCTCCGGCTTCGACCGCTACTTCCAGATCGCGCCGTGCTTCCGCGACGAGGACGCCCGCGCGGACCGGTCGCCCGGCGAGTTCTACCAGCTCGATGTCGAGATGTCGTTCGTCGAGCAGGAAGACGTCTTCCGCCCGATCGAGAAGCTGATGACCGAGCTCTTCGAGGAGTTCGGCAACGGCCGCCACGTCACCTCGCCGTTCCCGCGCATCCCGTTCCGCGAGTCGATGCTGAAGTACGGCAACGACAAGCCGGACCTGCGCGCCAAGCTGGAACTGGTGGACATCTCCGACGTCTTCGCGGACTCGGAGTTCAAGGCCTTCGCCGGCAAGCACGTCCGCGCCCTCCCGGTGCCGGACACCGCGGGCCAGTCCCGGAAGTTCTTCGACGGCCTCGGTGACTACGCCGTCGAGCACGGCGCCAAGGGCCTCGCCTGGATCCGGGTCGGCGAGGACGGCAAGCTGGCGGGCCCGATCGCCAAGTTCCTCACCGAGACGGACGTCAAGACGCTCACCGAGCGGCTCTCCCTCGTCCCCGGCCACGCCGTCTTCTTCGGCGCCGGCGAGTTCGACGAGGTCTCCAAGATCATGTCCGTCGTCCGTGTCGAGGCCGCCAGGCGTGCCGGTCACTTCGAGGACGGCGTCTTCCGGTTCTGCTGGATCGTCGACTTCCCGATGTACGAGAAGGACGAGGACACCGGGAAGATCGACTTCTCGCACAACCCCTTCTCGATGCCCCAGGGCGGACTGAAGGACCTGGAGGAGAAGGACCCGCTGGACATCCTCGCCTGGCAGTACGACATCGTCTGCAACGGCATCGAGCTGTCCTCCGGCGCCATCCGTAACCACGAGCCCGAGCTGATGCTCAAGGCCTTCGAGATCGCCGGTTACGACCGCGAGACCGTCGAGCAGGAGTTCGCGGGCATGCTCCGCGCCTTCCGCCTCGGCGCCCCGCCGCACGGTGGCATCGCCCCGGGTGTCGACCGCATCGTGATGCTGCTGGCCGACGAGCCCAACATCCGCGAGACGATCGCCTTCCCGCTGAACGGCAACGCTCAGGACCTGATGATGGGTGCGCCGACGGTGCTGGACGAGACCCGCCTGCGCGAGCTGAACATCCAGCTCCGCAAGCCGGCCGCGCCCGCGAAGGAGAAGGCCGAGGCCACGGACTCGGTGGTGCGGGACACCGGCGCGAAGTAGGCGTCAGCGGTTCCTCCTCGGTTCCACTTCGGTTCCACGTGAAACAGCCCCCGGCCGACCGGCCGGGGGCTGTTTCACGTCCTGGCGGGAGCTGCCCACGTCTGGGCTGCGGGCATACAAGTACACGAATCACCTGAACGGGTACAGCCGGATGGCCCCGGCGCCGGATTGGCCGGTCCCGGCTGCGGCAAAGACTGCCTGGGCCGACATCGGTTCAGCGGACCCCAGCCCAGGCCGTGTCCGCCAAGCCCCCGCGGCTTCGCCACCGACTGCTGAGGAGCTCCTCCGTGTCCGTGCCCCGTTCGTGCGTGCCCCTGCGGCTGCCGTACGTCGTCTGTGCCGTCCTCGTCCTGCTGCTGACCGGGTGCGGATCGGGCGGCATCTTCGGTACGGGGGACAGTGCCGCCCGCAAGGGGACCTCGGGCGCCTCCGGCGTCCCCGGCCCGCCCGGGGCCGTGGCGTCGCCGCCCGTGGCGTCCCCCGTGCCGTCGTCGGCCGGACCGGCTGCCGCGCGGCCCAGACCGTCGCCGGCCCCGCCCCGTGAGATCCCCGGGCTCGGCCCGCGGACCAGGGCGGCGATCCCGGCCGGCACCCGTCAGGCGTTCGTCGTCACTGGGGAGTCCGTGGACTCCAACCAGTCCACCGCCGTGCTCTACACACGCAAGGGGCCCGCCGCGGACTGGCGGGCCGCCATGGCTCCCTGGCCCGCCCACAACGCCCTGAACGGCTGGACGGCCGAGCACTGGGAGGGTGATCTCCGCTCACCCGTGGGCGTCTTCACGCTGACCGCGGCGGGCGGCCGGCTCGACCCCCCGGTCACGGCGTTCCCGTACGACCTGAACCGGGACTTCAAAGTGGCGGGCGAGGGCTTCTACGGGGAGCCGCTGGAAGGTTCCTTCGACTACGTGGTCGCCATCGACTACAACCGCGTCCCCGGCACCTCCCCCCTGGACCACACCCGCCCGCTCGGCCCGGAGCGCGGCGGCGGCATCTGGATCCACGTCGATCACGGGGGCCCCACCCAGGGCTGCGTGTCGATCACCGAGGACCGGATGAAGGAGCTGCTGGGCCTGCTCGACCCGGCCCAGGACCCCGTCATCGTGATGGGGGACGCGGCGTCGCTCCTGCGCTGACAGGGCCCGGGGGCCGTCACCCCGGACCGGGGTGCGGGGTTCCGTCCTCAATCGCCGGACGGGCTTGATTTGGTGCCCCGTGGGGTGCGCCTTGCCCGGTGGGTGGGGGGCGGTGCCCCTCCGGGGCGTCTCCTCAAAAATGGCGTGTTCACCCGGGTCCGAGAGGGACCCGGGTCGTACGCCATTTCCTG
>NZ_JBHVWF010000047.1:0-51934 GCF_042882365.1 Streptomyces sp. NPDC058221
GCCGGGGGGGGGGCGGGGGGGGGGCCGGCGCCCCCCCCCCCCCCCGGTTACGGGAGGAGTGGGGTCTCCCCTGCTCGAACGAAGTTGAGAGCTTGGGGACGGGCCAGGGGAGAAGGCCCGCCGCAGGCGCCACGCCCACCACGCGCACCCCGCTCACTCGTCCCCCTCCAGTTCCCCTTCGAGCTCCAGATACGTCGCCCGCAACCGCTCCAGCGTCTCCGCGTCCGGCTCCGCCCAGAGCCCCCGCTCCGCCGCCTCCAGCAACCGCTCCGAAATCCCGCGCAGCGCCCACGGGTTGGACTTCTTCATGAAGTCCCGGTTCTCCGGGTCGAAGACGTACTCCGCCGACAGCCGCTCGTACATCCAGTCGTCGACCACCCCCGCAGTCGCGTCGTACCCGAACAGGTAGTCCACGGTCGCCGCCATCTCGAAGGCGCCCTTGTACCCGTGGCGCCGCATGGCCGCCATCCAGCGCGGGTTCACGACCCGCGCGCGGAAGACGCGGTGGGTCTCCTCGCCCAGCGTCCGCGTCTTCACCTGATCCGGCGTGGCCGAATCCCCCACGTACGCCTCGGGCGACTCACCGGTCAGATGCCGCACCATGGCGACCATGCCGCCGTGGTACTGGAAGTAGTCGTCGGCATCGACGAGGTCGTGCTCTCTCGTGTCCACGTTCTTCGCCGCCACCGCGATCCGCCGGAACGCCGTCTCCATGTCGCCGCGCGCCGCCCGGCCTTCGAGCCCGCGCCCGTACGCGTAACCGCCCCAGACCGCGTACACCTCGGCCAGGTCCGCGTCCGACCGCCAGTTGCGCGCGTCGATCAGCGGCAGCAGCCCCGCCCCGTACGCGCCGGGTTTCGAGCCGAAGATGCGTGCCGTGGCCCGGCGGCGGTCGCCGTGCTCCGCCGTGTCCTCGTCGGCGTGCGCCCGTACGTAGTTGGCGTCGGCCGGCTCGTCCAGCTCCGCCACCGCCCGTACCGCGTCGTCGATCAGCCCCACCACGTGCGGGAACGCGTCCCGGAAGAAGCCGGAGATACGGACCGTCACATCGATGCGCGGCCGGCCCAGCTCGCTCACCGGCACCACCTCGAAGCCGGTCACCCGGCGCGAGGCGTCGTCCCACACCGGGCGGCAGCCGAGCAGCGCCAGGATCTCCGCGATGTCGTCGCCCTGGGTGCGCATGGCGGAGGTGCCCCACACGGTCAGGCCGACCGACTTCGGGTAGTCGCCCGTGTCGGCGAGGTACCGGGCGATCAGCGAGTCGGCGAGGGACTGGCCGACCTCCCACGACAGCCGGGACGGGATCGCCTTCGGGTCCACGGAGTAGAAGTTGCGCCCGGTCGGCAGCACGTTGACGAGCCCGCGCGTGGGCGAGCCCGAGGGACCGGCCGGTACGAAGCCGCCGTCCAGCGCCAGCAGGATGTGATCGATCTCGTCCGTCGTACGGGCCAGCCGGGGGACGACCTCCTCGCAGGCGAAGCCCAGGACGGCGACGGCGTCCGGGAGTTCGAGGCCCAGCACCTCCCCGACCAGACCGGCCGCGGCAGTCACGTCCCAGCCGCGCGCCTCCATGCCCTCCGCGAGGCGGCGGCACAGCTGCTCCAGCAGATCGATCGCGTCCGCGCCCGTCCGCGCCGGACCGTCCACCAGCTCGCTGAGCTCGGCGGGCACCTTCACGGCCGCGCCCGGCTTGCCGAGCAGCTCCTTCTCGCTGAGCCCGAAGTGCTCGGCGATGGCCGCCCGCAGGCCCGGCAGCGCGTTCGCCGTACCGCCCCACACCTGCGAGGCGCGCAGCACCGCGAGCACCAGGTTGACCCGGGCCTCGTCGACCGGGCCGCCGCCGAGGATGTGCAGACCGTCGCGGATCTGGACGTCCTTGATCTCACAGAGGTAGCCGTCGATGTGCATGACGAACGAGTCGAATTCGCCGTCGTCGGGCTGCTCGTCCACATGCAGGTCGTGGTGCAGCTCCGCGGCCTTGACCAGTGTCCAGATCTGCGCCCGCACCGAGGGAGCCTTGGTCGGGTCCAGATCGCTGACCAGCGCGTATTCGTCGAGCAGCTGCTCCAGTTTCGCCAGATCGCCGTAGGTGTCGGCGCGGGCCATCGGCGGGACGAGGTGGTCCACCACCGTGGCGTGGCCGCGGCGTTTGGCCTGGGTGCCCTCGCCCGGGTCGTTGACGATGAACGGGTAGATCAGCGGGAGTTCGCCGAGCACCGCGTCCGGGCCGCAGCCGGCGGACAGGCCGAGGCCCTTGCCGGGCAGCCACTCCATCGTGCCGTGCTTGCCCATGTGGACGACGGCGTCCGCACCGAATGTGTTTTCCAGCCAGCGGTAGGTGGCCAGGTAGTGGTGCGAGGGCGGCATGTCCGGGTCGTGGTAGATCGCGATCGGGTTCTCGCCGAATCCGCGCGGCGGCTGGATGAGCACCACCACGTTCCCGAACTGGAGCGAGGCGAGCACGATGTCGTCGCCGTCCAGGTACAACTGGCCCGGCGGCTCGCCCCAGTGCTCCAGCATGGAGTCCCGCATCGCCGGGTCCAGCTTCGCGAACCACGCCTGGTAATCGGCCAGTGGCACCCGCGCGGGTGCCGCCGCGAGCTGCTCCTCGGTGAGCCACTCCACGTCGTGGCCACCGGCGTTGATCAGGCGGTGGATGAGCTCGTCACCGTTGTCCGGGTGCCCCTCGACGCCGTAACCGGCATCGCGCAGCGCGTCCAGGACGCGGACCGCGGAGGCGGGCGTGTCCAGGCCGACCGCGTTGCCGACGCGGGAGTGCTTGGTGGGGTAGGCGGTGAAGACGAGGGCGAGCTTCTTCTCGGCGTTGGTCTTGTGCTTCAGCGCGGCGTGCCGCACGGCGATCCCGGCGACGCGGGCGGCCCGTTCGGGGTCGGCCCGGTACACCGGTACGTCGTCGGGTCCCTGCTCCTTGAAGGAGAACGGGACGGTGATCAGCCGCCCGTCGAACTCGGGGATGGCGACCTGCATGGCGGCGTCCATGGGGGAGAGCGCCGCGTCCGACGCGTCCCAGGCGGCGCGCGAGGACGTCAGGCACAGCCCCTGGAGCACCGGCACGTTCAGATCGGCGAGCGCGCCGATGTCCCAGGCCTCGTCGTCGCCCCCGGCCGAGGCGTCCGACGCGCGGGTGCCGCCGGCCGCAAGGACCGTGGCGACCAGCGCGTCGGTCCGGCCGAGCAGCTCGTACAGGGCGGGGTCCGCGCCGCGCAGCGAACCGCAGTACACGGCAAGCGCGTTCGCGCCGCGCGCCTCGACGGCGTCGCACAGGACATCGACGAACGAGGTGTTCCCGGAGAGCTGGTGCGCCCGGTAGAAGAGCACCCCGACGGTCGGCCGGCCCTCGATGAACTTCCGGTCGCCGTGCACCCCCCACTCGGGCATCTTCTGCGGTTCGGCGAAGCCGTGCCCGGTCAGCAGGACGGTGTCGGAGAGGAAGCGGGCCAGCTCCACGAGGTTGCCCGGACCGCCCTCCACCAGGTAGCGCAGCGCCTCGGCGACCACACCGGCCGGTGCGGAGGACTCGGCCATCAGCTCCGCGTCCGGCACCGCCTCACCGCCGAGCAGCACGGTCGGGATGCCGGACGCCTTGAGCGCCGCGAGTCCGTCCTCCCAGGCGCGCTTGCCGCCCAGCAGACGGACGACGGCGACG
Source organism: Streptomyces sp. NPDC058221 (assembly GCF_042882365.1). NCBI lineage: Bacteria > Bacillati > Actinomycetota > Actinomycetes > Kitasatosporales > Streptomycetaceae > Streptomyces > Streptomyces sp. NPDC058221. The sequence goes on from NZ_JBHVWF010000047.1 coordinate 3,668, forward strand.
GCGGATCCCTCGATCAGCGCGGGCAGTTCCTCCTGGACGTCGATACGGGTCGGGTTGCCGATCCGGAAGGGTGCGCCCGAGGCGCGGGCGGCGAGGAGGTCGGTATCGGCGGTCGACAACAGCAGCACGGGGCTCGGCGGGGCGGTCGGCGGGGCGTTCATGCGAGTGCTCCAGGTGCTCCGGGGGCGATGAAGGGAAGGCCTGCCGGTGCGCCCGACTCGATGAGTCGCCACAGCGCATCGGTGTCCGCGTGTTCTTCGATGAGGTCGCCGAGCCGGTCGAGTTGTTCCTCGCGCAGCTCGGCGAAGCAGGTGTCGGGGGCGGCCACGAAGCGGCGGCCGGCGGTGTGCGCGATCTCGGTCAGGAAGCGCCGGCGGAAGACGTCGCTCTCCAGCGAGCCGTGCCAGTGGGTGCCCCACACGGCGCCGGACCGGCAGCCGTCGAGCGGCTGCCCCTGCCCGTCGGTGAGGAACGGCTCGCCGCCGCGCACATCGGCGACGCCGTGGTGGATCTCGTACCCGTCGACGGGGGCGCCGAGCGCCTCACCGGCCGGCCGGGCGAGGGTCTTCTCGCGGTCGAACCGGATGCGTACGGGCAGCAGTCCGAGTCCGTCGACGTGCCCGGCGCGCGACTCCACCTCGTCCTCGATGTGTTCGCCGAGGATCTGGTAGCCGCCGCAGATGCCGAGGACGGGGCGCCCCTCGTCGGCGCGTCGCAGCAGGGCGTCGGCGAGCCCGCGCTCGCGCAGCCAGGCGAGCGCCTTCACGGTGCCGCGGGTGCCGGGCACGATGACGAGGTCGGCGTCGTGCAGTTCCTCGGCGCGGTCCACGAACCGCACGACGACGCCCGGTTCGGCGGCCAGCGCGTCCACGTCGGTGAAGTTGGACATCAGGGGCACGGCGCAGACGGCGACGCGCAGGATGTCCTCGCCGTGCGGCGGGGCGAGGACCGACTCCCGTACGGTGCCGCGCATCGACACCCGCAGGCCGTCCTCCTCGTCGATGCCGAGACCGTGGGCGTACGGCAGTACGCCGTACGTCGGCCGTCCGGTGAGACCGAGCAGCATGTCAAGGCCGGGTTCCAGCAGGGACACGTCGCCGCGGAACTTGTTGACCAGGTAGCCGGCGATCAGCGCCTGGTCCTCGGCGGCGAGCAGTGCGGTCGTGCCGAAGAACGAGGCGAAGACCCCGCCGCGGTCGATGTCGCCGACGACCACCACCGGGAAGCGTGCCGCCCGTGCGATGCCCATGTTCACGATGTCCGTGCGCCGAAGGTTGATCTCGGCCGGACTGCCCGCCCCCTCGCAGATCACCGCGTCATACGTGCCCCGAAGCTGCTCCAGGCAGTCCACGACGGTGGACAGCAGCGTTTCCTGCCGGCCGCCGTGGTAGCCGCGCGCACTCATCTCGCCCACCGGACGCCCCATCAGGACGACCTGGCTGGAACGGTCGCTGCCGGGCTTGAGCAGCACCGGGTTCATCAGCGCGGTGGGCTCCACCCGGGCGGCCTGGGCCTGCATGGCCTGGGCGCGGCCGATCTCGGCGCCCTCGCGGGTGACGAACGAGTTCAGGGACATGTTCTGTGCCTTGAACGGTGCGACCTTCACGCCCCGGCGCACCAGCCAGCGGCAGATGCCCGCTGTGACGACGCTCTTGCCCGCGTCCGATGTGGTCCCGGCGACCAGCAGTCCGCCGCTCATGGCGCTCTCCGTCCTGAGGCACGAGGCCCTGCGGTACGGGGCTGTGCCGTGCGAGGTCCCGCGGTACGAGTTCCTGCGGTACGGAGTCCTTTCGCACGCCGCCCGGTGGTGCGGGCTCCCGCGATCCGGCGTGCGGCGACGGCCGTGCCCAGGCGGGCGGCCACGCTCACGCCGAGGGCCAGCACGCCGACGCGCCGCGAGAGCCGTACGGCACGCTCGATGTCCTCGGTCTCCACGGCCCGGCCCGTCTCCCCGTTGAGCACCGGGCGGTGCTCGACGCGGCCGCCGTAGGCGAGGGTGCCGCCGAGCCGTACGCCGAGCGCGCCCGCGAAGGAGGCCTCCACCGGACCGGCGTTGGGGCTCGGGTGCTTGGCCGCGTCCGCCCGCCAGGCCCGCAGTGCGCCGAGGGGCCGCCCGCCGGCGGCGACGGCGAGCAGAGCCGTCAGCCGTGCGCCCGGCCAGCCCGCGACGTCGTCCAGGCGGGCCGAGGCCCATCCGTAGCGCAGATAGCGGGGTGACCGGTGACCGACCATCGCGTCGAGGGTGTTGGCGGCGCGGAAGCCGACGAGCCCGGGGACCCCGCCCATCGCACCCCACACCAGGGCGCCCACCACGGCGTCCGAGGTGTTCTCGGCGACGGACTCCACCACGGCGCGGGCGATCCCCGGCCCGTCCAGGGACTGCGGGTCGCGGCCGCAGAGACGGGGCAGCCGCTCACGGGCCAGGTCGATGTCCCCGGCCGCGAGGGCGCCGCCGATGGAGCGGGCCTCGCGCCCCAGCGACGTACCGCCGACGACGGACCAGGTGGCGGCGGCGGTCAGGGCGACGGATGCGGCGGGTCGGCGGCGCAGCGCGCGGGCGGCCAGCGCCGCGCCACCCGCGGCGCCTCCGGCGCAGACCAGGGTGTGCAGCGCGCCCCACCCGCGGTGGTCGCGCCACAGACGGCGTTCGACGCCTGCCGCGGCCCGCCCGAAAGCGGCGACCGGATGTCCCCGGCGGGGATCACCGAGCAGCAGATCGCCGATCAGACCGGCCGTGGCGCCGTACGCGAAGATGCGATCGGCACGCACGGTTCAGCCGGCCGTTGCGCCTCGAAGGACCTTCGTACAGAGGACTTCTGGAAGGGGCGGCACAGATACGGACGCACGGCGGCCGGGCATGGCGATATGTCCTCACTCAGGGTCCGCGCCCTGGTTCGACGTGACCGGCGACGAGAGTCTCCTGGCTCCCGGATCCGCAGTTCCCCCGGCCTTCCAGTCCGCTTGCGTGGACCGTGACTTCCGTTGGTGGGGGACTGCTCCCCGGTGACAGTGGCGGGACCGCGCCGGATTCGCACCGGCTTCCTCTGCTGTCGCCGTAATTGGCTCCGGCAGTCCACCACGCTCTGCGAACGCCCGTCAACCTGCCGTTGACCTGCGGCGGTGCAGTGTGCTGAGACGCACATCGGGCCGGACGCACACGAGGTGCGTCCGGCCCGATGTGATGGATCGGTCGGAGGCCGCGGTTCAGGCGACGATCAGATAGATGCCGTACGCGACCGCCGCCGCGCACAGCCCGAAGCAGACGTACGCGCCCGCGCGGGCCAGCATCAGGGACCCGCCGGCCCGGCCGTCCTGTGCGGCCGGTTCGGGCTGCCTGGAGAGGCCGACGATGCCGAGGGTGAAGAGACCCACCAGGGCGACGGTGGCGACGAGGGAGACGCCGAAGACGGTGCCGAGGGCTGCCCAGTCGATGTTCATGCGGGATCTTCCTTACACCGTGGCAGGTCGTGCCGGGTCGGCTACGGACGGGGCCGGGATCGTGGTCTTGAAGTCCTGCTGTGCCTGGGCCGCGGTGGGCGGCGGGCTGACGGCCGCGATGGCGGTGGTGACGACGCCCGCGGGTTCGGCGTCCGGGGTGGCCGGAGCGCCGTCCTGGGCGCCGGGTGCGACATCGTCCTGGCCGACCGGCTTGCGGCGGGACAGGATCCAGATCGCTCCGGAGCCCGCGATCAGCAGTACGGCGACGAGCACGACACCCCAGGTGCCCTGCTTGGTGAGGTACTCCGCCCCCGCGCCGACCAGACCGGCGGCCGGCAGCGTCAGACCCCAGGCGACGAACATCCGGGTGGCGGTGGACCAGCGGACCACACCGCCCCGGCGGCCGAGACCGGCGCCCATCACCGCGCCGGAGCAGGACTGGGTGGTGGAGAGGGAGAAGCCGAGGTGCGAGGAGGCCAGGATGACCGTGGCCGCACTGGTCTGGGCGGCGAAGCCCTGCGGCGGCTTGAGCTCGGTGAGACCGCTGCCCATGGTGCGGATGATGCGCCAGCCGCCCAGGTAGGTGCCGAGCGCGATGGCCATACCGGCGCTGATGATGACCCAGACGGGCGGGTTCGAACCGGGGGAGAGGACTCCGCCGGTGACCAGGGCCAGCGTGATGATGCCCATCGTCTTCTGCGCGTCGTTGGTGCCGTGGGCGAGGGAGACCAGCCCGGCGGAGGCGATCTGTCCGGCGCGGTAGCCCTTGGCGGTCGCCTTCTCCTGGGCGCCGCCCGTGACCTTCCCGCCGATCCGGTACGTCAGCCTGGTGGCCAGCAGCGCGGCCAGTCCGGCGACGATGGGGGCGGCGACCGCGGGGAGCAGCACCTTGGTGACGACGGTGCCGCCGTCGACGGACGACCAGCCGGCGGACATCACCGCGGCCCCGATCAGACCGCCGAAGAGGGCGTGGGAGGAGCTGGAGGGGAGCCCGACCAGCCAGGTCAGCAGGTTCCACAGGATGGCGCCGACGAGCGCCGCGAAGATGACCTCGGTTCTGAGGCCGTTCTCATTGATGATCCCGCCGGAGATCGTCTTGGCGACCTCCACCGACAGGAACGCGCCTACGAGGTTGAGAACGGCGGACATCGCCACCGCTGTCTTGGGTTTGAGTGCGCCGGTCGAGATGGTGGTGGCCATCGCGTTGGCGGTGTCGTGGAAACCGTTCGTGAAATCGAACACTAGAGCTGTCACGATCACAATCGCGAGCAGCAGCGTGATGTGTTCCATTTACCCAGGCAATCGTTCGACGGCAGTGGCACGTGGAACGTAGGCAACCTGAGTGAACGGAAGATGAACTGAGAAGGGCGTTGCGGTGACTCCGATCGGAGTGCCGCCGCTCCGTTTGACCGGCGCGTGACAACGCCGAGCGAGCGGAGGGCGGTGCGGGCCCGGATTCCGGGGCCGGGACGACCTCTCGGGGAGGCGGAATCATGGGCTGCTCATCAGTGGAAAGGATCTTCGTATGAGCGAGCAGCGACGCGGACCGGTCGAACGGGCCCGGGACATCGAACAGATCCAGGACATCGAGTACGCCCGGGACATCGAACAGGCCTGGGGCGCGGTCGTCTCCACCGCCCGCAGGACGGCGAGCGAGGGTCTGGTCGTCGGGACCTCGGGCAATGTGTCGGCCCGGGTCGGCGCGACCGTCCTGGTCACCCCGAGCGGTGTGCCGTACGACCGGCTCCGCCCCGAGGATGCGGTCGGTGTCGATCTGGAGGGCAACCGGGTCCTCGGCGAACTGGCCCCCACCAGCGAACTGCCGCTCCACCTCGCCGTCTACCGGAACACCGGCGCGAACGCCGTGGTGCACACCCACGCGGTGCACGCCACAGCCGTCTCCACGCTGGTCCCCGAGGTGCCGCCGATCCACTACGCGGCCGCCCTGCTCGGCGGCCCCGTCCGGGTCGCCGCCTATGCCCGGTACGGGAGCGACGCCCTGGCCGGGAACATGCTCGCTGCCCTGCGGGACCGCACCGGCTGCCTGCTCGCCAACCACGGGACCGTCACCTACGGCTCCACCCTCGACGAGGCGTACGACCGCACCGCCCAGCTCGAGTGGCTGTGCCGCCTCTGGCTCGCCGCCAGCGCCGTCCCCGGCCGCTCCCCGGCCCTGCTCACCCCGGACCAGCTGAGCGACGTCGGGCAAGCGCTGAAGGGCTACGGACAGCCGGGCTGAGCCCGCCGTGCGCGCGACCGCCACCGGACGGCCCCCGCCCACTGGCCGAGCGGGGGCGCGGCCCTGACACTGAAGCCGTGCGCCCGGCTACAGCGACGGCAGCAGTCGTCACCTCCATCCTCGGCGCCGGTGCGGCAGCGGTCGCGGCCGGCCGGTACGCCAGCGACGTCGCCCTCGGGGCGCCGCCCGGCCGCCCCTTCCCCGCCGACCGCAGACTCACCGTGCACGCGACGGCGGCCGGGCAGGTCACCCTGACCCGGTCCTTCGCCGCGCTCAGGCCCGGTACCTACGGGCTGACCGGGGACGGCGTCCACGCCGTCGTGGGCCCGGTCATCGACCAGGCCCACCAGGCGGCCGACACCGTGGTGCGCCGGCTGGTGCGCGTCAACCGCGGCACCCTGCTGCCCGGGGCGAAGGTCCGTCTCACGCCCGAGCTGTACAGCGGCGACCCCGCCACGGCCCTCGGCCTCGGTCACCGCGACGTCGAGATCCCCGGCGAACTCGGCGCACTGCCCGCCTGGTTCGTGCCCGGCGCCCGCGACACCTGGGTCATCACCGTGCACGGCATCGGCACCACCCGGGAACACCCGCTGAACGTCATGGGCTTCCTGAACCAGCAGCAGCTGCCGGTGCTCGACCTCGCCTACCGCGGCGACGCCGGAGCCCCGCGCTCCCCGGACGGCCTCAGCCACCTCGGCGAGTCCGAATGGCGCGACCTGGACGCGGCCATCCGCTTCGCCGTGCGCTACGGCGCCGAGAAGGTCGTGCTGCACGGCTGGTCCACCGGCGCCTCCATGGCCCTGCACGCCTCGGCCAACTCCGCGCTCAGGGACCGGATCTGCGGCCTCGTCCTCGACTCCCCGGTGCTCGACTGGGCCGCCACCCTGCGCGCCCTGTCCTCCGCCCGCGGGGTGCCCTCCGCCCTGCTGCCCCTCGCCGTCCGCGCGGCCCAGGGGCAGACCGGACTGCACGGCGCCCGGCTCCTGGACACCTCGCTGCCCCGCACCCTGCACGTCCCGACGCTGATCTTCCACGGGCCCGACGACACCCTGGCCCCCTGGCTGCCCTCCCGCAGGCTCGCGGCCCGCCGCCCCGACCTGGTCGCGCTGCACGAGGTGGCCCAGGCTCCGCATGCGGCGATGTGGAACGCCGGCCCGGACCACTACGAAGAGACGCTGCGACGCTTCCTCACGCCCCTGATGTGACCTGATGTGCCGCTTCGGCCGGTTGCTCCGGACGGTGCGGACGCCCCGGAGTACCGGTGATCCGGGTTCCGTTTGGGCTTTCGGGCTGTCAGAGGCAAGACTGCTCCCGTGACGTCCCGTACCCCGCGCGACTCCAGGCTGCGACTTGTCCGCCCGCGACCCCTCGCCACCGCTCGCAAGGCTGTGATCACCCGGCGCACCAGGCCGGCTCCCCGCCCGCCCGAGGGCACCCCGCCCCGGGCGGAGCTGGCCCGGCAGGCCAGGACGGCCCTCGCCGACGCCGTGCGGATCGCCCGGTGGGCGGCCGGCGGCTCCCGCCCGGGCACGCCGCCGCTGGCCGCCCAGGCACTGGAACGGGCCGCTTCCGAGCTGCAACTGTCCCCGGACCAGGTGCGTTCCGGCTGGGACCGGGCCCGGCTCGCCGGTCTCGTCGAACTGCACGGAGAGACCGCACGCCCCGGCTGGCGGCTGCGCGCCTGGGACCGCGACGACTCCGCCGTGCTCCGTGGCTGGGTGGCGCTCTTCGACGCCTGGTCGCTCGTCCACCCGGCGCCGCAGGACATCGAGTCCACCGCGGTCGCCGAGGCCGTCGAGGCCGTGCCCCAGGTGCTCTCCCTCCTCCAGCTCTCGGCGGGCCCGGTCACCGTGCCCGCTCTGCTCGACCTGCTCGGCCAGCGCGTCGCCGAACTCCACGAGGAGCGCTGCGAGGTCCCGTACGGGCCGCAGCCGCTGCCCGCCCCCGCCGCCCACCCCGAGGCGCTGGTCGCTCTGCTGCTGGACTGGGCCCTGGAAGGACTGGCCGCGGTCGGGGCGCTCACCCTCGGCTCCGGGCACGCCACCCTCACCCCGCTCGGCAACTGGGCGGTCTGGGTCAAGCTGGAACAGATCTGCGTCGCCGCCCAGAGCCCCGCCGGGAACATCGAGCAGGCAGCCGCCGACATGCTCCTCGGCTGCGCCCGGCTCACTCCAGGCCCTGCCCGTGCCGAATACCGGGCCTGGCTGGCCGCCCGCCCCGTCGGCAGCGCCGTGGCCGAACTCCTCGCAGTGGCCCGGGGCGAGGACGCGCTGCTGCGCGGGCTCGCCTTCGAGGCTCTCCGAGTCGTCGGCGCACCCGCCGAGCCCGAGGTGCGCTCCGTCGTCGCCGACCCGTCGCTGCGGCCCTACGCGCTGCTCTGGCTCGCCGAGTACGACGGGGCCGACCCCGAGGACGCCCAGGAGGTGCTCAGCCGCGAGGAGGCCACCTGGCTCTGGGTCGACACCGCGGCGGCCGTGGCCGACCACGGTGAGACGGGGCTGCTGGTCCGCCACCTCGACTCGGCCGTACAGGGCACCGTCCCGGCCCTCCTCGACGAGGTACGGGCCGTCGGCCATCCGCGCACCGTCCAGGTCCTGGTGGCACTGGCCGCGGCGCACCCCGACCCCGCGCTCGCCAAAGCGGTCCGCAAGGCGGCGTTCCAGGTGCACACGGGCGGAGCCTGAATCGTCCGGCCGGCCGCCGGGGAGACCCACGGCCGGCCGGACCGGACCAGGCCCCGTGAGCCTGGCGTGATCCGACAGCCCTTAGCCCGCCGACCCCGGGGCGTACGTCCCGAAGCTCCAGACATTGCCCTCCGCGTCCCGCGCCATGTAGTCCCGCGAGCCGTAGTCCTGGTCGGTGGGCGGCATCAGGATCTCCACCCCGTACTCCACCGCCCGCGCATGGTGTGCGTCGATCTCGTCGACCACCACGTAGACGCCGGCCGGACCGGATCCCCGCATCGCCTTGGCGAAGATCCCCTCACGGCCCTTGGAGCCCAGCATCACCCTGCCGTTCCCGCAGGACAGCTCCGCATGCAGCACCGTGCCGTTCTCGCCCTCGTACACCGCTTCCTCGGTGAAGCCGAGACCCTCCGTCAGCGTCTTGATCGCGGCCTTCGCGTCGTCGTAGAGGACCGTCGGGTAGACCGACGGGACGCCTGCGGTGCCTGCCATCGCACTCACCCCTTCCTGTGTCGCCCGGGCGCTGGTACCTGACTCGCATGTGATCCGTGTCTCAGTCTTCCACCGGGCACTGACAATGCCCTGCCGGGCGCCGGGCCCGGAGGTGTTCTCCCAGGTCACACGTCAGCCGAAGGTGTTGCAGTCGGCCATGTCACCGCTGTGGAAGCCGGTGGTGAACCACTGCTGCCGCTGCGCCGCCGAACCGTGCGTCCAGGACTCCGGGGTGACCCGGCCCTGGAACTTCTCCTGGATCCGGTCGTCCCCGACCGACGCGGCCGCGTCCAGCCCGTCCCGGATGTCGGCCCGGGTCAGCTCGGTGACCAGCGGCCGTCCTGTCGACTCGTCCGGTGTGGTCGTCGCGTGGTGCGCCCAGACCCCTGCGTAGCAGTCCGCCTGCAGCTCCACCTTCACCGCGTTGCTGTTCTCGCCGGTCTGCCCGTCCTGTGCCCGGCCCAGCGTCCCCATCTGGTTCTGCACGTGGTGCCCGTACTCGTGCGCGACGACGTACGCCTGGGCGAACGGCCCGCCGCTCGATCCGAACTTGGTCCGCAGCTCGTCGAAGAAGCCCAGGTCCAGATAGACCTGCCGGTCCCCGGGGCAGTAGAACGGCCCCACGGCCGAAGTCGCCGAGCCGCAGGCGGTGCTGATCCGGTCGGTGAACAGGACCGTGCGGGCGTTGCCGTACGTCGCGTCGCGCCGGGTGAACTCCTGCTTCCAGTAGTCCTGCACGCTGTTGACCACTGCGACGATCCGGCAGTCGTCCTTGCTGTTGGCGTCCCGGCCGGTCCGGCAGTCCTGCTCGACCTGGGCGGCCGAGGACGCGGTGGCGGTCGTGCCCGAGTCGCCCGAGGAGAGGCCGAGCTGGTCGGGGCCGACGCCGAAGAGAAGCCCCAGGATCAGTGCGATCACCCCCGCGATACCACCGCCCACGGTGGCCTTGCCGCCCGGGATGCGGCTGCCGCGGACATCCCGGACCTCGGACGTGTCCAGATCGGCGTCGTCGTCGAACTGCATGGCACCACCCTCTGCTCGCCCGCGGCTGCCGATCGGCCCAGGGATCTGTCCGGCTGATCGGACAGGCCTTGACCGAGTATCGAATAAGTCACACCGCTATGCCCCTTTTTGCCCACGCGGTGGAGCTGATCACGGGCGCTGAGCGAGCTTTCGGCAACTGCGGTGGGAGCACGCGGAAAAGTGGTTGGACACCGCCAGTAGACTGGTCCTCATGGCAACCCTCCTTGTGCGTGTGCGTGAGTAGCGGCGTCGAGTCGTGAATCGCTAGCCGTTCCTCCGCTGTCCATTCCGCCCTGGAGTTTTCCCCGTGATCACCGCTTCCGGCATCGAGCTGCGCGCCGGCGCCCGCATGCTCATCGAATCCGCTTCCTTCCGCATCGCCAAGGGCGACCGCATCGGCCTCGTCGGCCGCAACGGCGCGGGCAAGACCACCCTCACCAAGTGCCTCGCCGGCGAGGGCACCCCCGCCGGCGGCACCATCACCCGCTCCGGCGAGGTCGGCTATCTCCCGCAGGACCCGCGTACCGGCGATCTCGACGTGCTCGCCCGCGACCGCGTCCTCTCGGCCCGCGGCCTCGACGAGACCCTCCGCAAGATGCGCGAGAACGAGGAGCGGATGGCGAACGGCAAGGGCGCCACCCGCGAGAAGGCGATGAAGAAGTACGAGCGCCTGGAGACGGAGTTCCTCACCAAGGGGGGATACGCCGCCGAAGCCGAGGCCGCCACCATCGCCGCGGCCCTCAGCCTGCCCGACCGGGTGCTCGGCCAGCCGCTCCACACGCTCTCCGGCGGTCAGCGCCGCCGTGTCGAGCTGGCCAGGATCCTCTTCTCGGACGCCGACACCCTGCTCCTCGACGAGCCCACCAACCACCTCGACGCCGACTCCATCGTCTGGTTGCGCGACTACCTCAGGAGCTACCGCGGCGGCTTCGTCGTGATCTCCCACGACGAGGAGCTGGTCCAGACCGTCGTCAACAAGGTCTTCTACCTGGACGCCAACCGCTCGCAGATCGACGTCTACAACATGGGCTGGAAGCTCTACCAGCAGCAGCGCGAGGCCGACGAGAAGCGCCGCAAGCGCGAGCGCCAGAACGCCGAGAAGAAGGCCGCCACCCTCAACGCCCAGGCCGACAAGATGCGCGCCAAGGCCACCAAGACCGTGGCCGCGCAGAACATGGCCAAGCGTGCCGACCGGCTGCTCTCCGGCCTGGAAGCCGTACGGGTCTCCGACAAGGTCGCCAAGCTGCGCTTCCCGGACCCTTCGCCGTGCGGCAAGACCCCGCTGATGGCGGAGGGCCTCTCCAAGTCCTACGGGTCGCTGGAGATCTTCACCGATGTCGACCTGGCCATCGACAAGGGCTCCCGGGTCGTCATCCTCGGCCTCAACGGCGCGGGCAAGACCACCCTGCTCCGGCTGCTCGGCGGCGCGGAGAAGCCGGACACCGGCGACATCATCGAGGGCCACGGGCTCAAGCTCGGCTACTACGCCCAGGAGCACGAGACCCTCGACCCGGACCGCTCCGTCCTGGAGAACATGCGATCCGCCGCGCCGGACCTCGACCTCGTCGCCGTCCGCAAGACGCTCGGCTCGTTCCTCTTCTCCGGGGACGATGTGGACAAGCCCGCCGGAGTGCTCTCCGGCGGGGAGAAGACCCGGCTCGCCCTGGCGACACTGGTGGTCTCCTCCGCCAACGTGCTCCTGCTCGACGAGCCCACCAACAACCTCGACCCGGCCAGCCGCGAGGAGATCCTCGGCGCGCTGCGCACGTACAAGGGCGCGGTCGTCCTCGTCACACACGACGAGGGCGCGGTCGAGGCGCTCCAGCCCGAGCGGATCATCCTGCTGCCGGACGGCGTCGAGGACCTGTGGGGTGCGGACTACCGGGATCTGGTCTCGCTGGCCTGAGCCGGTACCGCCTGCCGCCCACGCGGCGGCCGGGCCGAGGGCGCCGTCGCCCGCTGATCCACTCGCACTGGATCATTCGGCCTACACGTGATCCATCATCTGCGTGAGTACGTCTCGTACCTCGGCGCGGCGCCCGGCAGATACCTGCCGGGCGCACTCATTTCGGCCCGCAATCCCCTTGTGGCCCTGACCTGGACGTTCTTTCGGAGTCGTTTCCCGCAGGTCTCCACAGCCCCCATGGAATGCGGGATTCCGGTCGGCCCGGCGCACTCCCGGGGCGCGAATCCGGTTGCACTGACCTTGCCGAATGGGTGGCCAGGAAGCTCTGGAGGGGTGATCATGAGAGTCCAGAGCGCACTTCCCACGAGGAGGCACGGGTGGCCGAGACTCTGAAGAAGGGCAGCCGGGTAACCGGCGCCGCGCGCGACAAGCTCGCGGCAGACCTGAAGAAGAAGTACGACTCCGGTGCGAGCATCCGGGCGTTGGCCGAGGAAACCGGCCGCTCCTACGGATTCGTCCACCGGATGCTCAGCGAGTCCGGAGTGACGCTGCGAGGACGCGGCGGCGCGACACGAGGCAAGAAGGCCGCGGCGGCCTGACAGGCGTCGGCGGATCGGAGCAGGTCGCCGTACCTGCTCCGGGGTTCCACCGGTTTCGGTGGTGGCCACCCGGTCGGCCGTGCGGTCGACCGGGTGGTTACTGTTCAGTCACTTAGCTTCATGTGCTGACTGCACCCGATCCGGAGGCACTCCATGACCTCGCACGACTCCGTGCTCGACAAGGACGGCGTACGACTCACCGTCGATGACGCGATTGCCACGGTGACCCTCACCAATCCGGCCAAGCGCAACGCTCAGTCCCCCGCTCTGTGGCGGGCGTTGACAGAGGCCGGACGGGCCCTGCCCGGCAGCGTGCGGGTTGTCGTTCTGCGGGGCGAGGGTGTGTCCTTCTCCGCGGGTCTCGACCGGCAGGCGTTCACCCCGGAGGGGTTCGACGGCGAGCCGTCGTTCCTCGACATGGGGCGTGGCCCCGAGGCCGAGCTCGACGCTGTCATCGCCGAGTACCAGGAGGCGTTCACCTGGTGGCGCCGCAACGACATCGTGTCGATCGCGGCTGTCCAGGGGCACGCCATCGGCGCGGGCTTCCAGCTCGCCCTCGCCTGCGATCTGCGGATCGTCGCCGAGGACGTGCAGTTCGCCATGCGCGAGACCAGCCTCGGGCTGGTGCCCGACCTCACTGGAACGCACCCCCTGGTGCACCTGGTGGGGTACGCACGCGCGCTCGAAATCTGTGCCACCGGCCGCTTCGTGCACGCGGCCGAGGCCGAGCGCACCGGACTGGCCAATCTGGTGGTACCCGCCGATGAGCTCGACGGAGCCGCCCGCGACCTGGCCGGCGCCCTGCTGGCCGCACCGCGCGACGCCCTCGTCGAGACCAAGGCCCTGCTGGCCGGCGCCGTCTCGCGGACGTACGAGGACCAGCGCACCGCTGAACGGGCCGCACAGGGCCGTCGGCTGCGTGACCTGGCGGGCATGCTCGACTGACGTGCCACCCGGCCGGAGGCGCACCGCCTCCGGCCGCACCGCCGCGCCCGGCTTCAGCCCTCAGGCGTGCCGGGCGCACCCGGCTGTGCCGATTCTCCCGTTGCTGCCGTCACCGCCGTGACCAGCACCGCGACCGGTGGGTGCCCGTCCACCGCGTCCGCCACCGCGGCCCGTACCGCGCGTGCCACGTCGAGGGCGCGGTGGTCGCCCTCCGTCGCCAGTTCGACGCGTACGTGGTCCGCACCCGTGTGCACCGCCGCGCCCAGTACCCGGGTCAGCGTGGCGACACCGGCCACCCCGGCTGCCGCGCGGCCCGCCGTGTCCTCAGGTTCCGCCGCACGCACTCCGTCGGGTGCCTGGTCCGCCTCCTCCGGCGCGGTGTCGAGCAGCTCCGTGACCCGGAGGTCCACCTCGGCGACCACCAGGCCGAGCCGCGAGGCCGCAGCCAGCAGTGCCGAGCGGAGTGCCGCAGCGGCGATGGGCAGCGGCTGGTCCGCCGTCGCCGCCATGGTCGCCTCGATCCGCAACGGGCCCGGCGGCAGCGCGCTCGGCGGGGACGGCACCTGGGGATCGGGCGCCGCCGCCGGATCCGCCACCGCGATCCTCAGTTCCCCGAGCACCGGCCCCGGCCCGGGACCGCGCACCGCCCCGCGCAGCACAGCGGCCGCGGCCCGTTCCGAGATCCAGGCCCCGTCCGCCGGACCACCCAGAGGGAGTAGCCGCCCCAGGCCGAGTCGTTGCCGAACCGCAGCCGTCCATCCGTCGGCCCTGTGCGGGCTGTCAGCCGTCGTCATCACCCCAGCCTGCCGCATCCACGGCGCGAGTCGGGGCAAGCGCACCTAATGTGGGCAATGAAGTCCAGCCCTGCCCCCCGAAGGGAAGAACGGCGATGACCGAGACCCCACAGCGGAACCGGCCCGAGAACCCCGACACGGACGCGACGGGTGGCGACGGCAGGAATGCGCCACTGACCAAGCGCGGCGGTGGGGACCCCGCCACCCGCGGCCGTACGACGATCGCCGATGGCGTGGTGGAGAAGATCGCCGGCATGGCGGCCCGCGACGTGGTCGGTGTGCACGCGATGGGCAGCGGCCTCTCGCGCACCTTCGGCGCGGTGCGCGACCGGGTGCCCGGTGGCGGCAAGTCCGTCACCCGTGGTGTGAAGGCCGAGGTCGGCGAGTCGCAGACCGCCCTCGACCTGGAGATCGTCGTCGACTACGGCGTGTCGATCGCCGATGTCGCCCGTGATGTACGCGAAAACGTGGTCGCGGCGGTCGAACGGATGACGGGTCTCGAAGTCGTCGAGGTCAACATCGCGGTGAGCGATGTGAAGCTGCCCGACGAGGACGACGACGAGGACCAGCCCGAGCCACGACTCCAGTAGTTCTCCGTCCGAGGTAGTTGAGGAGCGCAGATGAGCATGGCTGTGGTCGGCATGGTGGCGGGCATGGCGCTCGGATTCGCCGGATATTTCGGCGGGTTCGGTGCCTTTCTGCTGGTGGCCGCCCTGGGGGCGATCGGCTTCATCGCCGGTCGCTTCCTCGACGGTGATCTTGAGCCCGGCGACTTCTTCCGGAGTCGCGATCGCGGCGACCGACGGCGGTGACGGCCGTGTCGGGGGCGAGCGGCCGGGTCGCCGCCGCGGAGCGGGGCGAGACCCGGATCGCCGACCGGGTGGTCGCGAAGATTGCCGCGCAGGCGGCCAAGGAGGCCGTCGACGAGCCGGCGGACGACGGCGCGTCGCCGCGCGCCACGGTCACCGTGCACCGGGACACCGCACGGGTACGGGTGAGTCTGGAGCTCGGGTACCCCAGTGACATCGGCCGCCAGTGCGGCGCGGTGCGTCACCGGGTCGCGATGCGGGTAAAGGCGTTGGCGGGGATGGAGGTGCCCGAAGTGGCCGTACAGGTCGAGCGCCTGCACCCCTCAGGAGCGAGCCTCGCGGCGCAGGGGAGGATCCGATGACCGAGCCCCAGAACCCGGAACACAGCACGCAGCGTCTGCCCACGGTCGAGCCGGTGGCCGGCGGTGACGTGCTCGAACTCGACCAGTCCGCCTCGGGTGCGTCGTACGAGCCGGTGCCGTCCAAGGAACGGGGCGAGGGCGGCTCCGGCCGTTTCTGGTCCGCACGCCGCATCCCGGCGGCCGTCCTGGCCCTGGTGGTCCTCGGCGGTGCAGGGCTGCTCCTCTACGACGTGGCTGCCGTCCGCGCCGACCACCCCGCGATGCAGTGGCGCCGCTCGCTGGCCGACGAGCTCGCCCGGCGGCCGCTGGACGACGTCTGGGTGCTCACCGGTGCGTCGGTCGCGGCGGCCATCGGCCTGTGGCTGCTCGCCCTCGCGCTCACCCCCGGCCTCCGTGACCTGCTGCCGATGCGTCGCGACCGCCCGGACGTACGGGCCGCGCTCGACCGGACCGCAGCCGCGATGGTGCTGCGCGACCGGGCCGTCGAGGTGTCCGGAGTGCAGTCGGTCCGGGTCGCGATGAGCCGGCGCAAGGCGAAGGTGCGGGCCGTCTCCCACTTCCGTGAACTCGACGACGTACGGGCCGATCTGGACACCGTGCTCACCACGGGCATCGGGGAACTCGGACTGACCCGGCCGCCGGGCCTGTCCGTCCATGTCCGCCGACCGGCGAAGAAGGGGTGAGCGGCGTGCTCAGAACGGTCAACCGGGTACTGCTGGGCCTCGCCGGACTGGTGCTGGTCTGCGTGGGCGGCGGAGTACTGGCCGCCGCCCTCGGACTCTCCGTACCGTCCTGGTGGCCCTGGTACGGCAAGCACGACGTACTGCTCAGCCGGGCCGACCGGTACCGCTGGCGCGCGGACGGCTGGTGGTGGCCGACGGTGATCGCGGTTCTGGCCGTGCTCGTCGTGCTCGCGCTGTGGTGGCTGCTGGCCCAGCTGCGCCGGGCCCGCCTCGCCGAAGTGCTGGTGGACAGCGGGGACGGTGAGGGCGCGCTGCTGCGCGGCCGGGCCCTGGAGGGGGTGCTCGCCGGGGAGGCGGGTGCCCTGGACGGGGTGGCCCGCGCCCAGGTCGTCCTGACCGGCAGACGCAGCACGCCGCAGGCCAGGATCAGGATGCTGATGGAGCCGCACGCGGCGCCCGACGCGGCGGTGGGCCGGCTGGCCGACGAGGCGCTCGCCCACGCCCGGGACTCGGCGGGGCTGGAGCGGCTGCCCGCCGAGGTACGGCTGAAGGCGGTCAAGCACCGCGCGGAGCGGGTGAACTGACGGACGGTACGGATCGCGGGGCGGGCCGGGGCATCCGGCCCGCCCCGCGTCGTACGAGCCGGAGGTGTTACGTCCCCGGGCCGGGCTCAGAAGCCGTGCCGGGAGCCGCCGTCGACCGGGACCATGATGCCCGTCAGGTACGAGGCGGCGGGCGAGAGCAGGAAGGCCGATGTCCGGCCGAACTCCTCCGGGGTGCCGTAGCGGCGCAGCGGGATGCGGGCCTCGTTGGCCCTGCGCGAGGCCTCCGCGTCGCCCGAGAGCGCGTCCAGTTCACGCACCCGGTCGGTGTCGATCCGGGCCGGCAGCACGCCGACCACCCGGATGCCCCGGGGGCCGAGCTCGTCGGCCAGCGATTTGGCGAATCCGGCCAGGCCGGGGCGCAGACCGTTGGAGATGGTCAGTCCGGCGATCGGCTCGTGGACGGAGCCGGAGAGCACGAACCCGATGACACCGCCCTCGCCGAGCACCTCGGCGGCCGCACGGGCGAGACGCACCGCGCCCAGGAACACCGACTCGAACGCCGACTGCCACTGCTCGTCGGTGTTGTCCGCGGCGGTGCCGGGCGCCGGGCCACCGACACTGATGAGGATGCCGTCGAGCCGGCCGAACCGCTCGCGCGCGGCGTCCACCAGCCGCTGCGCCGCGGCCGGGTCGCCGTTGTCGGCGGCGAGCCCGACGGCGTCCGGCCCCAGTTCCGCTGCCGCCGCCTCGGCACGCTTCGCGTCCCGGCCGGTGACGATCACCTTCGCGCCGTCCGCCGCCAGGGCGTGCGCGGTGGCGTTGCCCAGCCCCCGGGTCGCCCCGGTGACGATGTACACACGGTCCTTCAGTCCAAGATCCATGGCCCTATCCTGCCGCCCCGTCCTCCGGGACGTCCTGCGGGGTTCCCGCCTCGGCCAGGGCGACGGCCGTCCCCACCAGCCCGATGTGGCTGAACGCCTGCGGGAAGTTGCCGAGCTGGCGTCCGGCGGCGGTGTCGTACTCCTCGGCGAGCAGCCCCACGTCGTTGCGGAGCGCCAGCAGCCGTTCGAAGAGTTCGGTGGCCTCCTCGGTGCGTCCGGTCAGCCGCAACGCGTCCGCCAGCCAGAACGAACAGGCCAGGAACGCCCCCTCACCGCCCGGCAGCCCGTCGATGGAGGTGCCGTCGGTGCTGTAGCGGCGGACCAGCCCGTCGCTGCCCAGTTCGTCCCGGACGGCGTTCACGGTCCCCACGACGCGCGGGTCGTCCGGCGGCAGGAACCCGGTCCGGGCGATCAGAAGCGTCGCCGCGTCCAGGTCCCGTGACCCGTAGGACTGGGTGAAGGTGTTGCGCACCGGGTCGTACCCCTTCTCACAGACCTCCCGGTGCACGGCGTCGCGCATCGCCCGCCACCGGTCGGCGTCACCGGTCAGCGCCGGGTCCTCCTCCAGACTCCGCACAGCCCGGTCGGCCGCCACCCAGGCCATCACCTTCGAGTGCACGAAGTGGCGGCGCTGTCCGCGGATCTCCCACAGCCCCTCGTCCGGCTCCCGCCAGGTGGACTCCAGGAAGCCGAGCAGGCTGAGCTGGAGGTTCCAGGCGTGCGGCTTGTCGCCCAGGCCCGCGTCACGGGCCAGCCGGAGCGAGTCGATGACCTCCCCGTACACATCGAGCTGACGCTGACGGACCGCGGCGTTGCCGATCCGGACCGGGGCGGAGTTCTCGTAGCCGCGCAGCCACGGCAGCTCCGACTCGGGCAGCCGGCGTTCACCCGCGAGCCCGTACATGATCTGCAGGTCGGCCGGGTCCCCGGCGACGGCGCGCAGCAGCCAGTCCCGCCAGGCCTCGGCCTCCTCCAGATAGCCGGCCGAGATCAGCGCTCCGAGGGTGAGGGTGGAGTCCCGCAGCCAGCAGAAGCGGTAGTCCCAGTTCCGTACGCCGCCGATCTCCTCGGGCAGCGAGGTGGTGGGGGCTGCCACGATCCCGCCGGTCGGTGCGTAGGTCAGCGCCTTCAGGACGATCAGCGAACGGATCACCGCCTCCCGGTAGGGCCCCTGGTACTTGCACCGGGCGGACCACTCGGCCCAGTCGGACAGGGTGTTCTCCAGCGCCTCGTACGGGTCGATGAGGTCGGGCCGGGGTGAGTGCGAGGGGTGCCAGGTCAGCACGAACGCCACCTTTTCCCCCTCGGAGACGCTGAACGAGGAGCAGGTGGAGAACTGCTGGCCCCAGGTCTTGACCGGCGGCTCGCTGCGCAGCCAGGCGGAGTCGGGCCCCGCGACCGCCACCCGGTGGCCCTGCGAGCGGCGCATCCATGGCACGACGGAGCCGAAGTCGAAGCGCAGCCGGAGCACGGAGGTCATGTCCACGGTGCCGCTGACGCCCTCGACGATCCGCATCACATCGGGTTCCTGGTCGCGCTGCGGCATGAAGTCGATGACCTTGACCGTGCCGGTGCGGGTCTCCCAGAACGTCTCCAGGACGAGGGAGTCACCCGCGTAGGCGCGCCGGGTGCAGGTGTCCGCGCCCTTCGGGGCGATGCGCCAGTGGCCGTTGTCCTCGTCGCCGAGCAGAGCTGCGAAGCAGGCGCCCGAGTCGAAGCGGGGCAGGCAGAGCCAGTCGACAGAACCGTTTTTTCCGACGAGGGCGGCGGTCTGCAGATCGCCGATGATGGCGTAGTCCTCGATGCGTGGGGTCACGTTCTGGCGTGTTCCCGAACATGGCCCCCGCTAAGCAGCCGCCGTCCGACGTGAGGTGCGAGTCACCCCGGCGGGCGACGGCGCCGGCCCGTCCGTCAGGCCTTCGCGGGTTCGGGCTTCCCGGGCTCGGCCGCATCGCTCTGCGCCGCGGCCTCGGCAGCTGCCGCCACCAGGTCGCGCTTCTCCCGGCGGGCCAGCACCACATAGCCGACCGGGACACCGGCGGCGAACAGCCACCACTGCACGGCGTACGCCATGTGCGGGCCGATGGAGCTGTCGTCGGGCGACTCGATCAGCTCGGGGGTGTCGCCGGACGGGACGGGTCCGGTCTGCTCCAGGTAGCCGCCGAGCACCGGCCGGGAGAGCAGCTTGGCCTGCTGGGCGCTGTTGATCAGCATCACCTGGCGGTCCGGCAGGTCCGAGAGGTCCTTGATGCCGCTGCTGCCCGTCGTCTCGTCGGCCTTGAGCCGTCCGGTGACGGTCACTTCGCCCTTCGGCACGGCCGGTACCCGGGGAAAGGCGCGCTGGTCGTCCGCGGTCGGGATCCAGCCGCGGTTGATCATGACCGTGCCGCCGCCCTTGAGGTCGAACGGGATCAGCACGTGGAAGCCGATGCTGCCGTCGGTGGAGGTCCTGCGGCGGACCACGACCTCGTGCTTCTCGTCGTACGTCCCGGTGGCCTTGACCGCACGCCAGTAGTCCGAGCGCGGCACGATGTGGCCGGGGGAGGTGAGCGAGGAGACCGGGACCGGCTTCGCCTTGAGGTTGTGCGAGATCAGGGAGTTCTGCGCGACCTTGTGCTCATGCCGGTGCAGCTGCCAGAAGCCCAGCTCGATCATCGTGGGAATCATGACGAGGGCGAGGAGGGCGAGGATCAGCCACTGCCGGGTCAACAGGAAGCGGTACACCCCATGACGGTACAACTGCGTCATGGGGTGCATCGCGGAGGGGGTCGGCTGTCCGGTGCTCAGACACTGTCGATGATGCCCACCTTCCCCTCCGCGCGGGCGCAGTGACCGCCGCAGAACCAGTGCCCGTCGACCTCCACGCCCTGGCCGATGACCTGGACCCGGCAGTGCTCACAGATCGGCGCCATGCGGTGGATGGCGCAGGAGAAGCAGTCGAAGACATGGATCGCGCCCTGCGCGTGCACCTCGAAGGACATCCCGTAGTCGTTTCCGCAAACCTCACAACGTGCCATGCGCCACAGGGTGGGACGCGAGGGCGGTGGCGGGCGAGCGGCGGACGGGCGAGTCGCCCCCGGTTCACTCCGATGACGGCGCCGCCGCCGGGGCCTTCGCCGCCGGGGCCACATCCCGCAGGAGATGGGTGAACGCGCTCTCCTCCAGGATCGGGGTGCCGAACGACTTGGCCTTCACCGTCTTCGACGTCGCCGCGTCCGGGTCGTTGGTGACGAGCAGACTCGTCAGCCGGGAGACGCTGGTCGCCACATGCAGACCGGCCTCCACCGCCCGGTCCTCCAGCAGCTCGCGGTCGATCGAGGTGTCCCCGGAGAACGCCACCCGCATGCCCTGCATGAGAGGTTTGTCCTTGTCGTACCGCCCCGGGTTCGGATACGGGCAGGCCGGACGCTTGCGCGAGGGACGCCAGCTCGCCTGACCGCCGCCGTACGAGGCCTGGTAGCCGACCCGGGGAGTGACGGGGGAGTCCGACCACTCGGTCAGCGGCCGGCACTCCAGCAGCGGCAGCCGCACCCCGCCGTGCGCCGCCGCGTGCAGGCTCGGCCGGAACGCCTCGGCCAGCACCCGGGCGTCGTCCAGCGCGTGGTGCGCGCGCTGCTGCACGACACCGAAGTGCGCGGCCAGCGACTCCAGCTTGTGGTTGGGCAGCGGCAGCCGCAGCTCCTTGGAGAGCGCGATCGTGCACAGCCGCTGCTGCACCGGGGCGATCACCGAGGCCCGTGCGTACTCCCGGGCGATCATCGACCAGTCGAAGGCGGCGTTGTGCGCGACGAGGACGCGGTCGGCGAGCCGCTCGGAGAGCTGGGCGGCCACCTCCGGGAAGAGCGGGGCCCCTTCGAGCACATCACTGGTCAGCCCGTGGATCCAGACGGGACCCGGATCGCGCTCCGGGTTGACCAGGGTGTACCAGTGATCCTCGACATTTCCCTGCGCGTCCAGGCGGTAGACGGCGGCGGAGATTATCCGGTCGTCCCGTGCGAGGCCGGTGGTCTCCACGTCGACGACCGCGTACCCCTGCGGGTAGGCGGTCGGCCACGGTGCTGCGGTCTGGCGGTCGTCGAGCATGGTCACAGAGAATACGGGCCGCGACCGACAGTCCCCTATTCGGCCGTCACCCCCGGTCCCCGTCCGACGGATCCGAGTCCGCCAGCAGCCCGTCCACCAGCGCCCGCACGGACGTGGTGAACAGCCGGTCGGGGTCGGCGGGCCGGGACAGCGCACGGGCCAGCGCCGGATCCCCGTCGGCCGTCGACTCGCTCCACAGATCGCCCTCGGCGGGTGACTGGACGGGGGACCGCTCCCGGTTCCGCTCCACCAGCAGGAAGCCGACGGTGTGGATCTGCACCGCACGGACCGCGTCCGCCGCCCGTGCGCCGCGCAGCCCGGCGGCGTGCACCTCGTGGGCGAGTGCCTGCTGCGCGGGAAGGAACATCCGTTCTGTCAGCCCGCGTTCGTGGACCATCGCGATCAGGTGCGGGCGGGCACGCAGCTCGCGGCGCAGGCCGCGGGCCACCGAGACGATCCGGTCGGCCGGCAGCCTGCCGGTGGGACGCAGGGTCCCCATCTCCTCGACGGTTCGCTCCACGAGGGCGTCCAGCAGCGACTCGCGGTTGCCGACGTGCCAGTAGATCGAGGTGACGGCGGTGCCCAGCTCGGCGGCCAGCTTGCGCATGGTGAGGGCCCCCGGACCGTGCTGCCGCACGAGTGCGGCAGCGCTCGCGAGGACCTCGTCGCGGGTCAGCGCCGATCGCGCCACAGCTCCTCCAGGCTCCAGAACTCCGTTACACGCACGGCTATTTACCCTTCATCGTCTCCGGTGTAACTGTGTTACAGGCCCGGCGGGAGAGCCGGGAGGCGGACGACCGAGAAGGGTGGCACCGCAATGGCACGGGTACGGTACGGCGCACGCACCGAGGCGGAGATCGCGGCATCCCGTGAGGCCCGCTCCAAGCTCCCCGACATCTGGTCCACCGGCGTCACCGCCGTCTGGGAGAGCGACCCCGACGCGGTGGCGGCCGTCCTGCCGCCACCCCTCAAACCCTCCGGACGCCCGCTCGTCCGGGCGAGCATCAGCAAGGTCGATCTGCCCGGCTATCCGCTCGGCGCGGGCGCCGTCTCCGTCGCCGCCGTCCACGACGGGCACGAGGGCTGGTACTCGCTGGTCATGCCGATGACCCACGAGCGGGCGCTGACCGGCGGCCGGGAGGTGTTCGGCGAACCCAAGAAGCTCGGCGAGGTGAGCGTCGAACGCGAAGGTCTCGTCGTCCGGGCCCGGCTCGTCCGCCACGGCATCGCGTTCGTCGAGATCCGCGGCGCGGTCGCCGAACCGCTCCCGCTGCCCGAACCGGCCACGAAGCTCGACTTCTACTTCAAGTTCCTGCCCGCCGTGGACGGCGAGGGCTTCGACTCCGGCCCCGTACTGATCCACTGCACCCGGCACGAGAAGGTCCGCCGGCTGGAACGGATCACCGGCGACGTGGTGCTGCGCGAGTCGATGTACGACCCGGTCGCCGATCTCCCGGTGCGCCGGCTGGTCGAACTCACCATCGGCGAGAAGACCAGCGACCAGCAGGGCCGGGCGGTGGAACGGGTCGACGCCGACGCGCTGCTGCCGTACGTCCACCAGCGCTACGACGATCCGCAGCAGATCCACGACGGCCCGCCCGAAGGGAGCGTCCGATGAGGCTGGAGGAGGGGCAGACCGCCGTCGTCACCGGGGCCGCGAGCGGTATCGGTCTCGCGATGGCCCGCCGGTTCGCGGCCGAAGGGCTGAACGTGGTGCTCGCCGACGTCGAGGAGGGCGCACTCACCACGGCGGCGGACGAACTGCGCCGGGACGGTGCGCAGGTGCTGGCCGAAGTCGTCGACGTCAGTGAACGGGACTCCGTGCGGGCCCTGGCCGACGCCGCGTACGACGCCTTCGGCGCCGTGCACGTGCTGTGCAACAACGCCGGGGTCGGATCGGGCGCCGAGGGCCGGATGTGGGAGCACGAGCCCAACGACTGGAAGTGGGCCTTCGCCGTCAACATCTGGGGTGTCTTCCACGGCATCCAGGCCTTCGTCCCCCGCATGCTCGAAGGCGGCGCCCCCGGCCACGTCGTCAACACCTCCTCCGGCGACGGCGGCATCGCCCCGCTGCCCACCGCATCCGTGTACGCCGTCACCAAGTCCGCCGTCGTCACCATGACCGAATCGCTGTACGCGCATCTGCGGGCGGAGGACGCGGCGGTAGGCGCCTCGGTCCTCTTCCCGGGCCCGCACATGCTCCGCACCGGACTGTGGGAATCCCACCGCAACCGTCCCGAGCGGTACGCGAAGGAACGCCCGCGCCGGACCCCGTACCGCAGCCTCGACCAGTGGGAGAGTGCGATGCGGTCGGCGGGCCACGAGGTGGAGTTCACCCCCGTGGAGGACGTCGCCGCGACCGTCGTGGACGGCATCAGGGCCGGCCGCTTCTGGATGCTGCCGGACAGCGAGCACAGCGACAGCCAGATCCGCGCCAGGTCGCAGTCGATGCTCGACCGCGCCAACCCGTCCTACCTGGAGAAGTTCGTACTCGACTGAGGAGCGAGCCATGACCGACGACCCGTACCTGATCATCTCCTCCGACTGCCACGCCGGACTGCCCACCGAGGAGTACCGGCCCTATCTCGACAGCCGCTTCCACCGGGAGTTCGACGACTTCCTCGCCGGTCGGGACCGCCGCCGCGAGGAGATGACCCGCCTCGGGGTCCGCAACGAGGCCTTCGCCGACAAGTGGTTCCAGGACAACGAGGAAGGTCTCAGGGGTGGTTGGGACACCACTCAGCGGCTCAAGGAGCTCGACGGCGACGGTGTCGCCGCCGAGGTCGTCTTCCCCGACGCGGACGCCGTCGACAGCCGCACCGCGGCCCCCTTCGGCGTGGGTCTCGGACTCTCCGGCGACCAGGACCCGGAGCTGGGCATGGCCGGTGCGCAGGCCCACAACCGCTGGCTCGCCGACTTCGTCTCCCAGCACCCCGAACGCCACTGCGGGGTCGCCCTGCTGCCCGTCACCGGCGAGACCGGCCGGGTCGTCGCCGAGATCCACCGGGCGAAGGAGTCCGGCCTCGGCGCCCTGATGATCCCCTCCATGTGGGTGGACAAGGCCCCGTACCACGACCGCCGTTACGACCCGGTCTGGGCGGCCGCCGCCGAGACCGGAATGCCGATCGTCACCCACTCGGGCGCGGCCCCGCGCCACGAGTACGGCGACCACCTCGGGATCTACGTCTCCGAGGTCACCTGGTGGCCCTCGCGACCCCTGTGGTTCCTCCTCTGGTCAGGCGCCTTCGAACGCCACCCCGGGCTGAAGTTCGGCGTCGCCGAGTCCGGCTGCTGGTGGCTGCCGAACCTGCTGTGGTTCATGGACCGGCTCTACCTCGGCGCCCACGGCGGCAAGAAGCTCTCCCCGTTCGCCGAGCTGAAGCGCCCGCCGCACGAGTACCTCGACCGCCAGGTCTTCATCTGCGCCACCAACACCAAACGCCGCGAGCTCGCCCAGCGGTACGAGATCGGCGTCGACAACATCCTCTGGGGCAGCGACTTCCCGCACCCCGAGGGCACCTGGCCGAATTCCGCGAACTGGCTGCGCAACACCTTCCACGACATCCCCGTCACCGAGACCCGCCGGATGCTGGGCCTGGCCGCCGCCGAGGTCTTCGGCTTCGACACGGACCGGCTCGCCCCGCTCGCCGCCCGCATCGGCCCCACCCCGGCCGACCTGGGCCAGAGCGCCGACCAGACGGCCGTCGAGGCCTCCTGGGCCCGCTCGCGCGAAGTGGGCCGCCACTGGCTGACCGACAACGACTTCCCGGTCCTGGGGGCGTCATGACGGACCGCTACACCGTCATCTCCGCCGACTGCCACGCCGGCGCCGACCTCCTCGACTACAAGCCCTACCTGGAGGCGGCGCACCACGACGACTTCGACGCCTGGGCGGCCACCTACGTCAACCCGTACGAGGACCTGGTGGCCGACACCGCCGACCGCAACTGGAACTCCGGCCGCCGCCTCGCCGACCTGGAGGCGGACGGCATCGTCGCCGAGGTGGTCTTCCCCAACACCATCCCGCCCTTCTTCCCCTCCGCCTCCCTGATGGCCCCCGCACCCTCCCGGGCCGAGTACGAACAGCGCTGGGCGGGGCTGCGCGCCCACAACCGCTGGCTCGCCGACTTCTGCGCGGCGGCCCCGGGCCGCCGCGCGGGCGTCGCGCAGATCCTCCTCAACGACCCGGCGGAGGCGGTCCGCGAGGTCCGCCGCACCAAGGAGGCCGGACTCACCGGCGGCATCCTGCTGCCCGGTGCCCCACCGGGATCCGGCGTCCCGGAGCTGCACTCCCCGGCGTACGACCCGCTCTGGGCGGTCTGCGCGGAGCTGGACGTACCGGTCAACCACCACGGCGGCTCCGCCTCGCCGCCGCTGGGCGACGAACCCGCGGCCCGCGCCGTCTTCATGGTGGAGACCACCTGGTTCTCGCACCGGGCGCTGTGGCACCTGATCTTCGGCGGGGCGTTCCGCCGCCACCCCGGCCTGAAACTGGTCCTCACCGAACAGGGCTCCGGCTGGATCCCGGGCGTCGTGGAGATGCTCGACTACTACCACGGCAGACTGGTCGCCGCGGCCTCCCGGGCGGTCACCGCCGAGTCCAAGTTCGGCGCGGGCCTCGCGGACTCCATGGGCGCGCGTCCCAGCGAGGTATGGCGCGACAACTGCTTCGTCGGCGCGAGCTTCATGCGCCCGCACGAGGTGCCGCTGCGCGACCGGATCGGCCTCGACAAGATCATGTGGGGCAGCGACTACCCGCACGACGAGGGCACCGCCCCGTACTCGCGCGAGGGCCTGCGGATCGCGTACGCAGGGCTGCCGCCCGCCGAGGTCGCGGCGATGACGGGCGGGAACGCGGCCCGCGTCTACGGATTCGACCTGCCCGCACTGGACCGCGTCGCGGCGGAGGTGGGCCCGACGGTGGACGAGATCGCCGAACCCCTGAAGGAGGTTCCCGCGGGCGCCACCAGCCCCGCGTTCGCGCCGGGCGGGTCGGTACGCGTCTGGTGACACCGGGGGGTGAGACCATCCCCGGATGACGGATACCCCGGCGCACGACGAACCGCACAGCACGGGCATGGGCGCAAGGCTGAACTGGCTGCGCGCCGCCGTGCTCGGCGCCAACGACGGCGTGGTCTCCACGGCAGGCCTCGTCGTCGGTGTCGCCGGGGCCACCGACGACCGCAGCACCCTGCTGACCGCCGGCCTGGCCGGGCTGCTGGCCGGCTCCATGTCGATGGCCGCGGGCGAGTACGTGTCGGTCTCCACCCAGCGCGACTCGGAGAAGGCCGCACTCGCCACGGAGAAGCGCGAGCTCCAGGAGACCCCGGAGGCGGAACTCGCCGAGCTCACCGGGCTGCTGGAGGGCAAGGGCCTGAGTCGTGAGGTCGCCCGCGAGGCCGCCGTCCAGCTCACCGAACGCGACGCGCTGCGCGCCCACGCGGAGGTGGAGCTGGGCATCGACCCGGACGACCTGACGAACCCCTGGCACGCGGCGGGCGCCAGCTTCCTCGCCTTCACGGTGGGCGCGCTGCTGCCGCTGCTGGCGATCGTGCTGCCCCCGTCGTCGCTGCGGCTGCCGGTGACCGTGCTCTCGGTACTCGCCGCACTCGCCCTGACGGGCTGGTGGAGCGCCCGGCTGGGCGACGCGGCGGTGGGGCCTGCGGTGCTGCGGAACATGGGCGGGGGTGCGCTGGCGATGGCGGTGACGTATGCGGCGGGGGAGTTGCTGGGGGCGGCGGGGGTGTGAGGGGCGAGGGACCCGGGACAGCCTGTGGTCACGGCTCCGGCCCGGCAGCCGCATCCGCCGGTCCCGGCTCGCTCCGGTGGCCGGGACGAGCCGGGCAGCCGTACGGCGTCAGGGCTTTCCGCCGCGCTCCAGGGGGATCTTCTCGCCCGTCTCGACAGCGACCGGCAGCCGGTTCTCCGCCGGAGGCAGCGGGCAGGTCGCCAGGTCGGTGTAGGCGCAGGGCAGATTCGCGGCACGGTTGAAGTCGAGCGTCACCCCGCCCCCGGCGTCCGGGGGCGCGATCTGCAGGGCGCGGTTCGCCGCGTAGGTGGTCACCCCTGAGGTCTCGTCCGTGAACAGCACCGTCAGGCTTCCGGGGGCCCTGCCGTTGAACGCCGTGAGCCGGTGAACCGTGCCGGCCAGCTCGAACTCGACCTGGCCGGGGGAGTCGTAGACGTGTTCCAGCCCCTCGACCGCCGCACCGACGGTCACCGAGCGCGGCGCGTCGAAGGGAACGAGGCGACCGGCGCGCACCCAGCGGGGATCGGGGGCGTACGCAGGGGTGCGGGTGAATGCGGTACGCAGTGTGTTCCCGGGGTGGCGGGGACGCAGGATGTCGTGACCGCCGCGCTTGGCGACCTCGATCACCGCGTCGCCGGCGCCGGGGTACAGGCTCTCCCTCTCGCCGATCACGCCGAAGTCGTGGCGGCCGTTCACCGTCGCACCGTCGACGGTGAGTTCCTCGCCCTCCGCCAGCTCGACCACCACCCCGTCGGGCGTGCTCGACCAGGCTCCCGGGGCGTCCTCGAACCGGGTCGGTTCGGGGCTCAGCCAGTGCAGGCTCGTGATGGCGAGAAACCCGTGCGGTCCGGCCAGCACCTCCTCGTGCTCACGGTGCCACTGCTCCCACTCCTTGACGAATTCCACCTGGTCGACTTCTTGGACGCTCATGTCCGCTCCTGTGCGTGGTGTGGTGAGCCGGGACCGGCCGCTCGCCGGTCCCGGTGATGGTGCCGCCGGTGCCGTACTGGTTCGTGAGCCGGCCGCCGGTGTCCCCGCGGCGGCACGGCCGGCCACGGAGTGCACATGACGGGGGTGGTCACGGGGCACGTCCCGACCGTGCCGGTCAGGGATGCGCGGACGTCCGGTGCAGTGCTCCTTGCGTCGAGGCAGCCTTCCGGATCCCGGAGGGCCGTGCCCGGGGCCCGGGGTTCAGGGGGTCGGCGGCCGGCTGCCGTCTGCCGGGGATGGCGGCGAGCAGCTCCTTCGTGTACGGATCGGCCGGCGCCGCGAAGATGTCGTCCGTGGTGCCCGTCTCGACCAGTCGTCCGTGCCGCATCACCCCCACCCGGTCGGCGATCTGGCGCACCACGGCCAGGTCGTGGGAGATGAAGAGGTAGCTCAGGCCCAGGTCACGCTGGAGATCCACGAGCAGCTCCAGGATCTGGGACTGCGCGGACACATCCAGCGCCGACACCGGCTCGTCGCACACGACCAGATCGGGTTCCAGAGCGAGCGCCCGGGCGACAGCAACCCGCTGGCGCTGGCCCCCGGACAGCTCGGACGGCCTGCGGCGCAGCACGGCGACCGGTAGTGACACCCGTTCCAGCAGTTCGGACGCCCGCTGTGCGCGCTCCCTGCGGCTGCCGATGCCGAACGCCCGCAGCGGCTCGGCGATGACCTCCGCGACGGACTGGCGCGGGTCCAGCGACGCGTACGGGCTCTGGTACACGATCTGCATCCGCCGGCGCAGCCTCCGCAGTGCGCCGCCGCGCAGCCGGGTGATGTCCTGCCCGTCGAAGGTGACGCCGCCCTCCGACGGATCGGCCAGCCGCACCACGAGGCGAGCCGTGGTGGTTTTGCCCGAACCCGACTCCCCGACCAGTGCGAACGTCTCGCCGCGGCCGATGCTGAAACTGACGTCGTCGACGGCCCGCAGGGTCCGTGCCCCGCCCGGCCCGCCCGCGCCGGTGGGCAGCGGGAAGGTCTTCACGAGGTGACGGGCGACGACGAGGTCCGTGGCCCCGTCGGGGCTGCGGGGACCGGCCGGCGCGCTGCCCGCCGGCCCGACCGACGGTCCGGGGGCATCCCGGCGCCGGGCCACCAGCCGGCCCCCCGCCAGGCTCGGCGCGGCGGCCAGCAGATGCTGCGTGTAGGCGTGCCGAGGGGCGTTCAGCACCTGCTCCGTGGAACCCGTCTCGACGACCTCCCCCTGGGCCATGACCACGATCCGCTGTGCCCGGTCCGCCGCGACCCCGAGGTCGTGGGTGATCAGCAGGACGGCGGTGCCCGACTCCCGGGTGAGGCCGGCGATGTGGTCCAGGATCTGCCGCTGCACGGTGACGTCCAGGGCGCTGGTCGGCTCGTCGGCGATCACCAGCCGGGGCCTGGCGGCCACCGCGATGGCGATCAGCACCCGCTGCCGCATTCCGCCGGAGAGCTCGTGCGGATACTGCCTGGCCCGTACCCCGGGGTCGGGCAGACCGGCCTGCCCGAGGATCTCCACGGCCTGTGCCGCAGCAGTGTCCCGGTCGGCGAGCCCGTGGATCAGGAGCACCTCGGCGACCTGGGTCCCGATGCGCTGCACGGGGTTGAGCGACACCATCGGATCCTGCGGGATCAGCCCGATGTCACGGCCGCGTCGGGCCCGGAGCTCCCTGTCCCCCACCCGGGCGAGATCGACGCCGTCGAAGAGGACCTGCCCGGCGTCCAGTGAGCCACCGGACGGCAGCAGCCCGATGACCGAGTGCGCCGTCGTGCTCTTGCCGGAGCCGGATTCGCCGACCACCGCGACGACTTCGCCCGCCCCCACGGTCAGATCCACCCCGCGCACGGCCGGCACGACGCCCGAGCGGGTGCGGTAGGACACCCTCAACCCGCTTATGCCGACCAGTGGTTCGTCGCTCATCGTGTCTCCCTGCCTTCCCGTTCGAACGCACGGGAGATCCGGTTGGCGGCCAGCACGGTGGCCGCGATGGTCAGACCGGGCAGAGTGGTCAGCCACCATGCCGTGGCCAGGTAGTCGCGGCCGCCCGAGACCAGTGAGCCCCATTCGGGTGCCGGCGGGACGGCGCCGTAGCCGAGGAAGCTGAGCGTGGACACCTGAAGGATGACGGCGCCGAAGTCGACGGCGGCGTACACCAGCACCGGACCGGCGGAGTTCGGCAGCACATGCCGCAGCAGCACCGAGAGCCCTCGGGCCCCGGAGGAGTGTGCCGCCTCCACGTACACCGCGCCGCGCACCCTCAGCACCTCGGAGCGCATGACACGGGCGAAACTCGCCACGCTGGCGATGCCCACCGCGATGGCGACCTTGACGGTGCCGAATCCCAGTGCGGTCACCACGGCCAGTGACAGCAGCAGGCCCGGGATGGCCAGCAGGACGTCGGCGAAGCGCATCAGGACGTCGTCGAGGCGCCCACCGAGGAACCCGGCCAGCAGTCCCAGCAGCGATCCCACCACCAGGCCCACGGCCACCGCCACCACGGTCGCCTGGAGCGAGAGCGCCGAGCCGTGCACCACCCGGGCGAACAGATCACGGCCCAGCTGGTCGGTGCCGAAGAGGTGATCCGCGCCGGGGCCCTGCAGCCTGTCCCGGGGCACCCCGGACAGCGGGTCCTGCGAGGTGAACACGCCCGGGAAGAAGGCCGATACGGTCACCAGCGCCACCAGCACGACCGACAGGACAAGACCGGGGGAGCGCAGCAGGTACCGGGCCAGTCGCCGGGCCCGTTCCCCCGCCCCCTCGTGGACGGGGTGGTCCGGGGCCGCCGGGCGCGTGCCCTGCGCCGTGCCGGTCAGTGCCTCGGCGGTCGCGAGCTCGGTCATCGTGCCACCGCCCCGGCCGTCGTGATCCGTGGATCGAGCAGCGGGTAGACGAGATCGACCGCCAGATTCGCCAGCACGAACACCAGCGCGCCGAACACCACCAGCCCCTGGACCACCGGAATGTCCTGGGCGCTCACCGCCGTGGCGGTGATCCGCCCCACCCCGGTCCGGGAGAACACCGTCTCCACGACCACCGAGCCCGCCAGCAGATTGCCGGTCAGTATTCCCAGCACCGTGAGCGAGGGAATGGACGCGTTGCGGGTGGCGTGCCGCAGGTGCACGCGTGCCCGGCTCGCACCCTTGGCCAGCGCTGTCTCCACGTAGGGCTCGGCGAGGGTGGTCCGCAGGCTCTTGGCGAAGACCTGGGCGATGACCGCGCCGGTGGGCAGGGACAAGGTGATCACCGGCAGGACCAGGCCGGCGAAGCCCTCGTTGCCGATGGCGGGCAGCAGGCCCCACCGGAACGAGAAGAGCTGTACCAGCACCAGGCCGACCAGGAACGTCGGCGCGCAGACGCCGGCCGCGGGCAGCGACAGCAGCACCTGCCGCAGCCAGCGCCACCGGGTGTACGTACCCAGGAACGCCACGCCCGCGCCCAGGGCGAGCGCCAGCACCAGGGCCGCGGAGGTGAGCTCCAGGGTGGGCGGCAGGTTCGAGGCGATCAGGTGGCCGACCTGGTCGCCGCTCTGCACCGAGGTCCCGAAGTCCCCCTGGAGGGCGTGCCAGAGCTGGGTGCCGTACTGCTCGATGACCGGCTTGTCGAACCCGTACGACTTCCTCAGCTCGGCGAGCTGCTCCGGGCCGATGTCGTTGGTCTCGCCACCGCCTGCCGCCATGATCGACACCGGGTCGCCCGGCAGCAGGTACAGCACCCCGAAGGACAGGGTGAACGCCGCCCAGAGGACGAACACCGACTGCGCCAGCCGTCGCGTCAGATACTTCCTCATGACAGCCACGTGTCGTGGAACTGCAGCCTGGACGAGGCCTCGAAGTCCAGGTCGTGGACCTTGTCGGACAGGCCCAGGACGGTGGTCAGTTCGAACGCCGGGATCTGGTAGCCCTTGTCCAGCACGATCTTCTGGGCCTGCGCCACGTACGCCGCGCGCTCCTTCGGGTCGCTCGCGGCGGCCTGCTTGTCCAGGAGGCCGTCCAGCTCGCTGTCGGAGAGATGGCCGAAGTTGAGGAGCTGACCGGAGAATCCCGTGCGCAGGATGTCGGGGTCCACCCGTGTCGAGTTGCCCCAGGAGAAGTCGTAGTCGCCCTTCTGCCGGAGGGAGACGAAGTCCCCGATGGTGGTCGACTGCAGGACGATGTTGACGCCGACCTTCTTCAGCTGCTGCTGGATCAGCTCCAGGGCGGTCTGATTGGGGCCGAAGTTGGACGCCCACACGACCTTGAGGGTGAGCTTCTTCCCGTTCTTCGTACGGATGCCGCCCGGTCCGGTCCGCCACCCCGCTTCGTCGAGGAGCTTCCGGGCTCCCGCGGCGTCATGGCCGAGCCCGTCGCTCAGGTCGGTGTAGTCGGCCGTGGTGCTCGCCAGTGCGCTCGTGGCCGGCTCGTAGCTGCCGCTCAGCACCGTGTCGACGATCTCCTGCCGGTCGACGGCCTTCTGGACCGCCTGCCGGACCCTGACGTCCTTGGTGACGGGCCGCGCCACGTTCGCCGAGAGCGCGAACGGCAGCCCCGGGTTGGCCCGGCTCCGCACCGCGAGACCGGCGCTCTTGAGCCCTGCCTCGTCCTGCGGCGCCACTCCGCCGATCGCGTCGACCTGGCCGGACTGCAGGCTGCCGGTGCGTACCCCGGACTCCGGGATCACCTTGAAGGACAGCTTCTCCAGGTAGGCGGGCCCCTTGCGGCTCCACAGCGAGGAGCCCCAGGCGTATTTCGCGCGCCGGCGCTCCTCCACGGACTTGTTCGGTGTGTAGTCGACGAGCGTGAACGGTCCGGAGCCGACCAGGTTGTCCGTGCACCGCTTGTCGGCGGGCAGCTTCACCGTCGACTCCGCGAGCAGCCCGAGCGTGAAGGTCGACGTCGCCTGCAGGAACTGTGCGTTGGGAGTGGAGAAGGTGACCTTGGCGGTGTAGTCGTCGACGACGGTGGTGCTCCGGTAGCCGCCCAGATAGCTGCTGCCGAGGACCGCCTTGGCCCCCAGCCCGATGATGCCGTCGAAGTTGCTCTTCACCGAGGCCGCGTTCACCGGGGTGCCGTCGCTGAAGGTGACTCCCTCGCGGAGGCGGAACGTGAACGTCTTGGCGTCGTCGCTCACCTTCCAGGACTTCGCCAGCCAGGGCACGATCTTGCCTGTCTTGGGGTCCTGGTCGGTCAGCGAGTCCACCAGCTGGCGGGCCGGATAGATCGCGTCGTTGTTGCCTGCCTGCTGCGGGTCGACGCAGATCGGGTCGGATGCCAGGGCGAAGGTCAGACGGCCTCCGGAGTGCGGGGTCGAGCCGCCCGGGCTGTCCGCGGAGGACGAGGAGCAGGCGGTGGCGCAGAGCGACAGGACGGTGACGGCGGCGAATGAGGTCAGGGCGGTGCGGCGCTGCGGACGTGGTCCGGACATCGGTGTGTCTCCAGGACAGGAAAGGGGAGATTCCCGGACACGGCGAGCGACCTGCGCGGACAAGGGTGCGGGCAGGCGGGCGACAGCCGTGGGCGGGCCGGTCAGGCGGTAATGACGTCAGGCCCGACAGATGGCGCTGGAGACGCGGTGCAGATCGATGTGGCGACGGGCCGAGAGGCGGGTCCGGAAAAATCCCGCGCGGCGCATACCAGCAGCCCGGCTCGGGGGCGTGGCCCCGGCGTCAGTCGGCTGGTACGGCATGGGAGGCGCGGTCCTTTCGCACATGCGGCATCGTCCGCCAGGGACGGTGCCACGCAACGTATCAGCTCGAACACCGGTATGAGAAGGAAGAGTTGGCGCCGCTCTTGACGCCATTGTCCAACCGTGACCGAACGGCTAACGTGAAGAGATCACACGTATCGGCGGCCTTCCCTCGAACCGCTGACGACCCGACGGCTGTGAGGTGACCGGCATGCAGGCGCGATCCTTCCGCGAGTGCGACGACCGCGTGCCGCCCCACGCCGGGCTCTTCGAGCTGCTGGTCGCCCGGCGCCACGTCGACCTCCTCCGGGTGAGCAGCGCGCTGTGTCCGGGGACGTCTCCGCGCCGCTGAGCGCGTACGCACTGCTCGCCCCGGCCCGCGCCGCCTTCTGAACGCGCCGCCCTGCGCGGCAGCCCGCGTGCGCCGCGCGTCCGCCATCCCCTTTTTCTCCTGTGCCGACGTCTGTCGCGAGCCCCTGAGGGCTGTCCCGTAACCGGGCCATCGCCGCGTCCGGCATGCCTGCACACCTGACCGAGAGGATCACGGTGCCCAAGAGCACCGCACGCCCCGGCGTGTTCGCCGCGCTGCGGGTGCGTGACTACCGGATCTACTGGAGCACGGGCCTGATCTCCAACACCGGCACCGCGATGCAGGGGGTGGCGCTCGACTGGTTCGTGCTGAACCTGACCCACAACGGGACCGCCGTCGGCTGGGCCGCGGGGCTGCAGTTCGCCCCGGTTCTGGCCTTCGGCCTGTGGGGAGGGGTGCTCGCCGACCGGTACGACCGGCGCACCGTGCTGCTGTGGGCGCAGTCCCTGTACGCGCTCCAGGCGCTGCTCCTGACGGTCACCGTGCTGTCCGGCAACGCGCCGCTGTGGCTGGTCTACCTGCTGTCGTTCGGCCTGGGCTGTGTGTTCACGGTGGAGAACCCCGCCCGGCTCTCCTTCGTGACGGAGCTGGTCGGGCGGTCCCTCATCACCAACGCGGCCGGGCTGAACATCCTGTCCCTGAACGCGGCCCGGCTCATCGGACCCGCGATCGCCGGAGTGCTGATCGCCCTCATCGGCACGGGCGGGGTCTTCGCGGTGAACTCCGTGTCCTTCGCGGTGGTTCTCGCGGGCCTGCTGACCATCCGTCCCCGGCCGGGGCCGGCCGCCACGGAGCGGCCTCCATGGGTGGGAGGGGGAGCGGCCGGGCTGCGCTATGTCGCGGCGAGGCCCGAACTGATCGCGGTCTTCGCGGTCTTCGGCCTCGTCTCCACCTTCGCGCTCAACTTCTCCACGACCCTCACGCTGTTCGCCGGCCGGGTCTTCGACGTCGGCTCCCGCGGCCTCGGCTTCATGTCGACCGCGCTGTCCGTCGGCACGATCGCCGGAACGCTCATGGCCACACGCCGCGCCTCACCGCGGGTGCGGACGGTGGTCGCCGGCGCGGTGCTGTTCGGGCTGTGCGAGGTGCTGGCCGCCTCCATGCCGACGTATGCCGCCTTCCTCGCCCTGCTGCTGCCGGCCGGATTCATGCTGATGACCCTCAACACCGCTGTCAGCGCCTTCGTCCAGTCGGAGGTCAGCGACGCGATGCGCGGGCGGGTGATGGCCGTCTACACCGTGATCTCGATGGGCGGAGCTCCGATCGGCGGTCCGGCGATCGGCTGGGTCTCCCAGCACGCGGGGGTGCGCTGGGGAATGGCGTCGGGCGCCGCGGCAGCCGTCGCCGCCGCACTCGCGGTGGCGCTGTGGCTGTCCCGGCAGCGGTCCGGCGCCCGGCCGTCCCGCCATGACGCGCCGGCTCCCGCCCCGCGCCCTGTCGCCGCGTGCCCTCCCGCTCCATCGCCTGCCAACTCGTACGCACCTGAATCCACTTCGACCGGAGGTACCACCCCATGACTGACCGCGAATCCGGGTTCGCCGGACTGCGTCTGGCCCTGGAAGCCGACGGCGACGGCGCCCACCCCGCCGCCTGGCGCCATTCCGGGCGCCCGCCCGGTGCCGTCCTCGGCCCCCGCGCGCTGCGCGAGGTGGTCGCAGCGGCCGAGGACGCGGGTTTCGGCCTCGTCACCTTCGCCGACGCACCCCTGCCGCCCGGTGCGGGCCCGGACGCGGCTGGACGGCTGGAGGCCGGGACCCGGGCCTCGTACGCCGCGCCCCTCACCGACCGGATCGGCCTCGCGCCCACCCTGCACGTCGCGACCACGGAACCGTTCCACCTCGCCACCCAGCTGGCGAGCCTGGATCACGCCTCGCACGGCAGGGCCGGCTGGGTGGTCGGCGCTGCGGCGGGACGGGACGCGCTCGCCACCGTCGGGGGAGCGCCGCTCTCCGCCGCCGCGCTCGCCCGTGAGAGCGCCGATGTCATCGACACCGCCCGCGCCCTGTGGGACTCGTGGGAGGACGACGCGGTCATCAAGGACCTGGCCAGCGGCCGGTTCCTGGACTCGGAACGGGTGCACCACATCGACTTCGAAGGCGCCTCCTTCACCGTCAAGGGGCCCCTGATCACTCCGCGCCCGCCACAGGGCCAGATCGTCGTCCTGGCTCCTGACACGCTGGACGCCGACGCGCGCGCCGATGTGGTCCTGGTCGGCCGGCCGGATCTCGCCGCAGTCGCGGCCCGCGCGGCCACGGCCAGGGAAGCGGGCGCGCCACTGGTCTTCGCCGAGGTGGAGGTGGTCCTCGACGCGGCGGTCCCGGCCAAGGACCGGCTCGCCGAACTGGACGCTGCCGCAGGCCGGCCGGAGTCCGGACGGCTGCGTCACGCCGGCTCCCCGGAATCGCTGCTGGACCTGCTGCGCGAGCTGGCCGATTCGGTCGACGGAGTCAGACTGCATCCGGCCGTACTCGCCGTCGACCTGCCGGTGCTGGCGGAGCGGGTGCTGCCGAGGGTGACCGGGGCGGGGCCGCGGCGTGTTCCCCGGACCGGTACCACCCTGCGCGAAACGCTCGGCCTTGCCCGTCCCGCCAACCGATACGCCGCCGCCGCGGCCACGAACGCCTGAGGTGACTGCCATGACCGAACGCCATTCCCGTCCCCGGCTCCACCTCGGTGTGTTCTTCACCGGCGTCGGGCCCCAGCTGATCTGGACAGACCCCGGAGCCCCCTCGCACACGGAGTTCCAGACGTTCACCGACATCGCGCGGACCCTGGAACGCGGCCTGTTCGACGCGTTCTTCCTCGGCGAGGGCCTGCGGGTGAGGGAGAACCGCGGCAAGGTCTTCGACCTCGATGTGGCGGGCCGGCCGGACGCGATCACACAGCTGTCCGCGCTCGCCGCCGTGACCGAACGCATCGGCCTGGTGGCCACCCAGAACACCACGTACAACTATCCGGCCGACCTGGCCCGCCGGCTGGCCAGCCTGGACCTGCTGTCCGAGGGCCGGGCCGGCTGGAACATCGTCACCACCGACAACGCCTGGACCGGGGCGAACTTCCGTCACGGAGGCTGGCTGGAGCACGAACGCCGCTACGAGCGCGCCGGGCAGTTCGTCGAAGCCGCCAAGGAGCTGTGGGCGTCCTGGGCACCGGACGCCGTCGCGGCCGACGGCAGCGAGTCGAGCTGGGCACGGCCCGGCTCGATCGGCCCGGTGGAGCGGGACAGCGACCTCGTGACGCTGCGTGCGAGGGCCACCGTGCCGGGCAGCCGTCAGGGCCGTCCGGTGCTGTTCCAGGCCGGGGACTCGGACGGCGGCCGCGAACTCGCCGCCCGCCATGCCGACGTGGTGTTCTCCGCCAACACCGAATACGGCAAGGCCGTTGCCTACGCGGCCGATCTGCGCGACCGGCTCGCCCGCCACGGCCGGACGCCGGACTCGCTGCGGATCCTGCCGGGAGCGAACGTCGTCCTCGGTGACACCGCGGCCGACGCGAAGGAGAAGGCACGCTGGGTGCGCGGCGAGCAGATCAACGGGGTGCGGGCCATCGCCTTCCTGGAGCAGTACTGGGGCACCGACCTGTCCGCCTACGACCCGGACGGCCCGCTCCCCGGCATCGAGCCGAGCGAGGGCGAACTCGACCCCTCACGCGGCACGATCTCCATCGACCGCCGTACCGGCAAGGCGGCCCAGATCCGCAAGTGGCGGGAGCTCGCGGCCGAACGCGGCCTGTCCATACGTCAGCTGGTGCTCGAAGTGTCCCCGGGGCACCCGTCGTTCGTCGGCACCCCTTCGGCCGTCGCCGACGAGTGGACCCACTATGTGGACACCCGCGCCGTCGACGGCTTCAATCTCCTGCCGCACCTGCTTCCGGCCTCCGTCACGGACATCGTCGACAAGCTCGTCCCGGAACTCCAGGAACGCGGGGTCTACCGCACCGAGTACGGGGGCACCACCCTGCGTGAACACCTGGACCTGCCCCCGCTGGGCTGACGGCCGGGCGGGCAGGGACGGAGCGCGGTGAAGTGCCGTACGGCGATCGCGCTGTCAGAAGTCACCAAAGATTGCTGACAGCGCGTCTCGCATACTTGTTGGTAACAACGTCTATCCCGGGCCGGTCCGCCGCTCTACGGTGCAGACATGCCGACGAACCTGCCCGATGTAGTGCTCTGGTCCATACCGGCCTTCGTCCTGCTCACCGTCCTGGAAATGGCGCTCCACCACTTCCACCCCGACGAGGAGGCCGCCGGCTACGAGGCCAAGGACGCCGTCACCAGCATCACCATGGGGCTGGGCAGCCTCGCCTTCGACCTGCTGTGGAAGGTGCCCATCGTCGCGATCTACACGGCGGTGTACGAGCTGACCCCGCTGCGCGTGCCCGTCCTGTGGTGGTCCGTCCCACTGATGCTGCTGGGGCAGGACTTCTTCTACTACTGGTCGCACCGCGGACACCACGTCATCCGGATCCTCTGGGCCTGCCACGTGGTCCACCACTCCAGCCGGAAGTTCAACCTCTCCACCGCGCTGCGCCAGCCCTGGACGTCGCTGACCGTCTGGCCGTTCTACCTCCCGCTGATCGCCTGCGGTGTCCACCCGGCGGCGCTCGCCTTCTGCTCGTCGGCCAACCTCGTCTACCAGTTCTGGGTGCACACCGAACGCATCGACAAGCTGCCCCGGCCGTTCGAGTACATGCTGAACACGCCCTCTCACCACCGCGTCCACCACGCCTCACAGGGCGGCTACCTCGACCGGAACTTCGGCGGCATCCTCATCGTGTGGGACCGGTGGTTCGGGTCCTTCACCGCGGAGGCGGAGCGGCCCGTGTT
The DNA here is from genome assembly GCF_042882365.1 of Streptomyces sp. NPDC058221. Taxonomy (NCBI): domain Bacteria; kingdom Bacillati; phylum Actinomycetota; class Actinomycetes; order Kitasatosporales; family Streptomycetaceae; genus Streptomyces; species Streptomyces sp. NPDC058221. The sequence continues at coordinate 42,723 of NZ_JBHVWF010000047.1, forward strand.
CGGGCTCACCAAGAACATCGACACGTTCAACCCGCTGCGCGTCGCCACCCACGAGTACGCCGCCATCGCCCGCGACATCCGTGCGGCGGGCAGCTGGAGCGAGCGGGCCGGGCGGGTCTTCCGCGGGCCGGGCTGGCAGCCGGCCGGCGCGGGACCCGTGAGCGCCCGCGCGGCCGCTCCCGCATCGGCCTCCGCACCCGAAAGCACCGGATGACCGCCGGCCCTGCTCCGGACCGGCGGGAGCGTCTCGTACGCCCCCTGCTCATCGCCTTCCTCGCCGTCTGCGCCGCCGACCTCGTCGCGGTCCTCACCGACAGCGGAGTCACGCACCTCGTCGCCAAACCGCTGCTGATGCCCCTGCTGGCGGGGTACGCCGCCGCCCGGCGCGGGCCCCGGCCGCTGATCGCCGCACTGCTCCTCGGCTGGGGCGGCGACGTGTTCCTGCTGGCCGACGCCGACCTCGCCTTCCTCATCGGGATGGGCTGCTTCGCGGCCGGGCACCTCTGCTACCTCCGGCTCTTCGGACGGGCCCGCAGTGGCCTGCTGCCCGGCATCCTGTACGCGGCTGTAGCGGCCGTGTTCGTCACCCTGCTCTGGGACGGGCTGCCGGCCGGGCTGCGGATCCCGCTCGCGGGCTACAGCGTGCTGCTCACCGCCATGGCCTACCGCTCCACTCTCCTCGGCCGGTACGCCGCCGCCGGCGGTGCGCTCTTCCTGGTCTCCGACGGGCTGATCGCCACGGGTGTCGCCGACTGGCCGCAGGCGCCCGCACCCGATTTCTGGATCATGCTCACCTATGTGGCGGCGCAACTGCTGCTGACCCTGGGGGCGCTCGCGCCGGGTGCGCGCTGCGCCGGTGCCGGCCCCGGGGCGTACCGTGAGCGGAGTATCAGCATCTGAGATCAGCAAGGACCCCCACGCATGCGCGCCACCGTCATCCACGCCCCCCACGACATCCGCGTGCAGGAGGTGCCGGACCCGGCGATCCAACAGCCCACCGACGTGGTGCTGCGAGTCCTGCGGGCCTGCATCTGCGGCAGCGACCTGTGGGCCTACCGCGGTGAGTCCGCCCGGCAGCCCGGCCAGAGGATCGGCCACGAGTTCCTGGGGATCGTCGAGGAGACGGGCTCCGAGGTCAACGGCTTCGCCGCCGGCGACCTCGTCGTCGCCCCCTTCGTCTGGTCCGACGGCACCTGCGCCCACTGCGCCGAGGGCCTGACCACCTCCTGCCCGCAGGGCGGGTTCTGGGGTTCGGTCGGCTCCGACGGCGGTCAGGGCGAGGCCGTACGTGTTCCGTTCGCCGACGGCACGCTGGTCAAGCTGCCGGCCGCCGCGGCCTCCGACGACCACCTGCTCACCGCGCTGCTGGCCCTGTCCGACGTCCTCGGCACCGGCCACCACGCCGCCGTCGGCGCCGGAGTGAGGCCCGGCTCCACGGTCGCCGTCGTCGGTGACGGCGCCGTCGGCCTGTGCGGGGTCATGGCCGCCAAGCGGCTCGGCGCCGAACGGATCATCGCGCTCGGCCGCCACCAGGTGCGCACCGACATCGCCCGCGCCTTCGGCGCCACGGATGTCGTCGCCGAACGCGGCGACGCCGCGGTCGCCGCCGTACGGGAACTGCTCGGCGGCGAGGGCGCCCAGGCGGTGATCGAGGCCGTCGGCACCGAGCAGTCCATGCGCACGGCCGTGGAGATCACCCGCGACGGCGGCTCGATCGGCTACGTCGGCGTACCGCACGGCAGCGGCACCGGGCTGGACCTCGGCGTCATGTTCGACCGCAACATCGCGCTGCGCGGCGGCGTCGCCCCCGTCCGGACGTACATCCCGGAGCTGCTCCCCGACGTCCTGTCCGGCACCATCGACCCGTCGCCCGTCTTCGACCTGGCCATCGGCCTCGACGACGTCCCGGCCGGTTACAAGGCGATGGACGAGCGCACGGCGCTGAAGGTTCTCATCAAGCCGTGAGCCAGGCGGCCGTGTCCGCCCCGAGCGGCCCGGGCGGACGCGGCCAGTCGGCGGGTGACCCGTCGAAGGAGACCGGCGACCGCGCATGGCGCAGTCGGCCCAGCGGGCCGTCGGTCTGGGTGAGCCACTTCTCCGGGTCGTAGGGGCCGGCCTCCCCGCGGTCCGTTGAGGCGGGGATCTCGTCGGTCAGCCAGGCGGCGGTGCGGGCGAGCGAGAGGCCGACCAGCCGGGAGCCGCCCTCGTCGTGCTGCTCGGTCAGCGCCCGCAGCACGGCCGCGGCCAGCAGATAGCCGGTGCCGTGGTCCAACGCCTGGGCGGGCAGCGCCCCCGGCGGGCCGTCCTGCGCCCCCGGTGCGGTCTCCGTCGCCGCGATGCCGGTGGCGACCTGCACCAGGCTGTCGAAGCCGCGCCGCCGGGCCCACGGACCGTGCTGCCCCCAGGCCGACAGCTGCCCGATCACCAGACCCGGCCTGCGTGCGGCCAGGGACTCCGGCGTCAGGCCGAACCGGTCCAGCGCCCCGGGCCGGTAACCGGTGACGACGACGTCCGCCCCCGCCAGCAGTTCCTCGAAGGCGGCGCGGCCGGTACGGCTCGCCAGGTCGAGGGTCGCCGACCGCTTCCCGAACCCGGTGTCACCGTGTGCGTCCGGGCTCTCCGGGAGCTGCGGGGCGTCGATCCGCATCACGTCGGCACCGAGCAGCGCGAGCGTACGGGTGCCGACCGGGCCCGCGATGACCCGGGTGAGATCCAGGACGCGCAGCCCGGCAGCGGGCCGCAGCGGTGCACCGGTGAGTGCGGCGGTCCGCCGGACCGGGGCATCGCCGATCACTTCCCGCTCCACCAGCGGTACGCCGGAGAGTGCGAGGCGGCGCGGGTCGGCGGCCCACTCCCCGGGTGTTCGGGCGGCGACGGCCAGCCCGCCCGTGGCATACACCGTCTGCTCGATCTCGGCGGCCCGCCGCCCCTCGAACGACGCGGCCACCGCGGCCACGGCCGCGTCGTCGGCGGTGTCCGCGGACAGCCCGAGCGTGCTCAGCAACCGTGCCCGGTGATGCGGGTAGTTGGCGTGCGTACGGACCCAGCCGTCACCGGTACGCCAGAACCGGGACAGCGGGGCGAACGTCGTCGGGGTGCGGCCGTCGATGCGCAGATGGCGCTCGCTGACGAAGGCGGTGGCCACCGCACCGTCGTGGACCCGGACGCGTGGCACGGGCCCGCCGCCGCGGCGGGCCGTCAGCTCGGCGGCGCCCAGCGAGCAGACCGCGACCGCGGAGCGGGCGAGCTCCAGCACGGGCAGCCGGGCGGGCAGCAGCCCCGCCGGTCCTGTGGTCTCGACACGGGTGAGCAGCGCGGGGTCACCGCCGAGAGCGGCCCAGGCCTGCTCGGTGCCGGAGAGGGTGAGACGATTCATTCCCGCACTATGGCACCGGGTGCCATCCGCAGGACAGGGCGGTACGGGGGCCGGAGTCCACCGGCCCCCGTACCGGACCCGTTACCAGCGGACCGCGTCCAGGGCGTCCACCACACCGGCTCCGTAGAAGCCGTTGTGGTTCCTGCCGCCCTCGCAGACCGCGTCGACCGTGCCGTCAGCGTCGATGTCGTACGGGGCACCGCACGCGGTGGCATCGGCCTCCACCGCCAGCAGCGCCTTCACCGCCGCCGCCGACGCGTGCGGATGCCGTGACTTGATCAGGGCCACGACGCCCGCCACATGCGGGGATGCCATCGACGTGCCCGCCATGTAGCCGTACTCGCCGCCCGGCAGCGTCGACAGGATCAGACCGTTCGTCGCGGGGGGCTCGGGCGGCTGGTAGGCCGTCGAGTCGCCGCCCGGGGCGGCCACGTCGATGACGCCGTCCCCGTAGTTCGAGTACGAGGCCTTCAGCCCCTTCGCGCCCGTCGCCGAGACCGTCACGACACCCGGCAGCATCGCCGGGATGTCGAGGCAGGTCTTCGGGTCGATCGTCCGGGTGACCGGATCGGTGTCGTTCGGGCTGGACACGTCGTCGATCGCGTCGACCGCCAGATCCTCGGCCGAGTTGCCCGACGCGGCGACGTTGACCGTGCCCCTGCTCTCGGCGTACCGGGTGGCCCGGGCGACCGCCTCGACCAGGGCGCCCTGGTCCGGGTCGTCCTTGCAGTTGAACATCCACGGGTCGGTGTAATAGCTGTTGTTGGTGACATCCACGCCGTGCTCGGCCGCCCAGACGAAACCGCAGACGACGGCCTCGGTGTAGAAGAAGCCGTCCGGATTGCCCACCTTGATACCGGCGACCTTCACACCCGGCGCCACGCCCGTCACCCCGATGCCGTTCTTCGCGGCGGCGACGGTGCCCGCGACATGGGTGCCGTGCGGGCTCTCACCGGTCTTCGGGCGCCAGGAGCCGGCCGTGGTGTCCGGCGCCCCCGACACACAGTTCGCCGAGGCGTTCCGGTCGAAGTTCGGAGCGATGTCCGGGTGCGTGTCGTCCACGCCCGTGTCGATGACCGCGACCGTGACGTTCCGGCTGCCCAGCGACTTCTTGTGCGCCTTGTCCGCCTTGATGGCGGGCAGATCCCACTGCAGCGGCTCCATCGGGTCCTGGTCCGCGGTCGCCCGCGCCGCGGCGCTCCGCTCCTGCTCCGCGGTGAGCGGCTGCTCGACCCCGATGTCCTTGGTGGCCGTCGGGACGATCGGGTTGGTGCGGGTGGCGCCCGCGGACTCCACGCCCCTGACCTTGCGCACGGACCGTGCGAAGTCCGGGTTCTGCGAGTGGACGACGAGGACACCGATCCGGTCGTAGGCGATCACCACCGTGCCGCCGGCCCGCTCCACCGCCTTGCGCACCTGCTTGACGGTGCCGTGACCGCCCCGCGTGTTCACCACATACGACAGCTTCGGCCCGTCCGTCGCCGCCGCCGCGGGCCGGGCGTCCACCGGCGATGCGGTCGCGGCGCCGGCCGGCAGGAAGCCGAGCGAGACGGTGAGGGCCAATCCGACGGGCAGCACCAGTGCGCGCGTCCGTCTGGATCCCAGATGAGCCATGGGGTCTCCACTTCATCCGTGTCAGTCGACCGGACACGGGCGCGCCCAGTCGCGTACATGACGAGTGAAGCTATCGCCGATCATCCCGGCTCATCAATGAGTTCACGGCAACCCGTCTCCGCCGGAGCGTCCGAAGGAGTGACAGGGAGAAGACCGGAACAGCGGTGAACCGCTTCGCCACGCGCCGCGTGCCGTTGTCAGGGGAGGCGTACCACCACCCCCCGATATCGAGGTCCGCAGTGAAATCCACCGTCCCCACCACCACCGCACCCGCGTCGCGAGGAGATTCCGTGGCTACCGATGCACCGCCGCCCGAGGGCAGTACGGAGACAGGGCCGGCCCAGCCCACGACCGAGGCCTTCGTCGCGGAGCAGGCGAGCGCGGAATTCGGCGAACTGCGCCGCGCACACCGCTCGTTCGCCTTCCCACTGACCATCGCCTTCATCCTCTGGTACCTGCTGTACGTGCTGCTGTCCAACTACGCCGGCGGCTTCATGGGCACGAAGGTGTTCAGCAACTTCAACGTGGCCTTCGTCTTCGGCCTCGCCCAGTTCCTCTCCACCTTCCTCATCGCCTGGTTCTACTCGCGGCACGCCAACACGAAGCTCGACCCGAAGGCCGAGGCCATCAAGTCCCGTATGGAGGCCGACGCATGAGCGCCGCGTACCACTCCCACACCGCCGTGCTCGCCGCCTCCTCCACCACCGAGCACCGGCCGCTGATCATCACGCTCTTCGCGGTCTTCGTCGCGGCGACCCTCGGCATCACCGTCTGGGCGGGCCGGCAGACCAAGAACGCCTCCGACTTCTACGCCGGCGGACGGCAGTTCACCGCCTTCCAGAACGGACTCGCGGTCTCCGGCGACTACATGTCCGCCGCCTCGTTCCTCGGGATCGCCGGAGCCATCGCGCTCTTCGGCTACGACGGCTTCCTCTACTCGATCGGCTTCCTCGTCGCGTGGCTGGTCGCCCTGCTGCTGGTGGCCGAACCCCTGCGCAACTCCGGCCGCTACACCATGGGCGACGTCCTCGCCTACCGGATGCGGCAGCGCCCGGTACGCACCGCGGCGGGCGTCTCCACCATCATCGTCTCGATCTTCTACCTGCTGGCACAGATGGCAGGAGCGGGAGTTCTGGTCTCCCTGCTCCTCGGCATCACCAGCGACGCGGGAAAGATCCTCATCGTTGCGCTGGTCGGCGTACTCATGATCGTGTACGTCACCATCGGCGGCATGAAGGGCACCACCTGGGTGCAGATGGTCAAGGCCGTGCTGCTCATCGCCGGCGCCATCCTGATGACCTTCATGGTCCTGTGGAAGTTCGACTTCAACGTCTCCGACCTGCTCGGCACCGCGGCCGAGAAGAGCGGCCACGGCGCGTCGTTCCTGGAGCCCGGACTCAAGTACGGCGCCACCGGCACCTCGAAGCTGGACTTCCTCTCCCTCGGCATCGCCCTGGTCCTGGGCACCGCCGGCCTGCCGCACATCCTGATCCGCTTCTACACGGTGCCCACCGCAAAGGCGGCCCGTAAGTCCGTCAACTGGGCCATCGGCATCATCGGCGCCTTCTACCTGATGACGATCGCGCTCGGATTCGGCGCCGCGGCCCTCATCGGCCCGAAGGAGATCATCGCGAAGAACCCGGCAGGCAACGCGGCTGCTCCGCAGCTCGCCGAGTACCTCGGCGGAGTCGGCTCCACCGGCGGCGCCGTCATGCTCGCCGTCATCTCCGCCGTCGCCTTCGCCACCATCCTCGCCGTCGTCGCGGGCCTCACCCTCGCCTCCTCGTCCTCCTTCGCCCACGACATCTACGCCAACGTCATCCGCAAGGGGAAGGCCAGCGAGAAGGAGGAGATGCGGGCCGCGCGCTGGGCCACCGTCTTCATCGGTGCGGCCGCGATCCTGCTCGGCGCCTTCGCCCGCGACATGAACGTCGCCGGCCTGGTGGCGCTCGCCTTCGCCGTCGCCGCATCGGCCAACCTGCCCACGCTCCTCTACAGCCTCTTCTGGAAGCGGTTCACCACCCAGGGCGCGCTGTGGTCGATCTACGGCGGTCTGGCCAGCTCGGTGATCCTGGTGCTGTTCTCGCCGGTCGTCTCCGGAAACGAGAAGACCTCGATGTTCAAGGGCGTCGACTTCGCCTGGTTCCCCCTGGAGAACCCCGGCCTGATCTCGATCCCGCTGGGCTTCCTGCTCGGCTGGATCGGCTCCCTCCTGTCGAAGGAGGAGCCGGACAAGGGCAAGTACGCCGAGCTGGAGGTCAAGTCCCTGACCGGCATCGGCGCCCACTGAGAGCAGGAACCGAACCACAGGAGCCGGCTGCTCGTACGGCTCCTTCACCACGGCCGCGTCGTAGAGTCCTACGACGCGGCCGTGCCGTAACTCGTGCCAAACGGGCCCCTCCGATGTCACACCTCTCGCGTAGTCTCGAAAGAGTCAGCAACCGCAACCGGGAAATCAGCCGGAGGAGGGGGCCCACCGTGCTCATCGACACCTATGACCGGGTCGCCACCGACCTGCGCGTATCGCTCACCGACCGGTGCAATCTGCGCTGTACGTACTGCATGCCCGAGGAGGGCCTGCAGTGGCTGGCCAAGCCCGACCTGCTGAGCGACGACGAGATCGTCCGGCTCGTCCGCATCGCGGTCACCCAGCTGGGCATCACCGAGGTCCGCTTCACCGGCGGCGAGCCGCTGCTGCGCCCCGGGCTCGTCTCCATCGTCGAACAGTGCGCGGCCCTGGAGCCCCGCCCGAGGATGTCGCTCACGACCAACGGCATCGGCCTGAAGCGGACCGCCGCCGCGCTCAAGTCCGCAGGCCTGGACCGGGTCAACGTCTCGCTGGACACCCTGCGAGCCGACGTCTTCAAGACCCTCACCCGCCGGGACCGGCACCGCGACGTCCTGGCCGGCCTCGAAGCCGCGCGGGACGCCGGCCTCACCCCGGTCAAGGTCAACACCGTCCTGATGCCGGGACTCAACGGCGACGAGGCACCCGACCTCCTCGCCTGGGCCGTGGACAACGCGTACGAGCTCCGCTTCATCGAGCAGATGCCGCTCGACGCCCAGCACGGCTGGAAGCGCGACGGAATGATCACAGCAGGTGACATCCTGACGTCGCTGCGCACCCGCTTCGACCTCACCCCGGAGGGCGAGGACGAGCGAGGCTCCGCCCCGGCCGAACGCTGGCTGGTCGACGGCGGACCGCACCGGGTCGGCGTCATCGCCTCCGTCACCCGGCCGTTCTGCCGGGCCTGCGACCGCACCCGGCTCACCGCCGACGGGCAGGTGCGCACGTGTCTGTTCGCCCGTGAGGAGACCGATCTGCGCGGCGCACTCCGCTCGGAGGCGCCGGACACGGAGATCGCCCGGATCTGGCGGCTCGCGATGTGGGGCAAGAAGGCCGGATCCGGTCTGGACGACCCGTCGTTCCTCCAGCCCGACCGCCCGATGTCGGCGATCGGCGGGTAGCGCACCTCAGGGCCTGTCCGGCGACTCCCACTCCGCCAGCGTCACCACATCCTTCAGGAAGCCCCGCACATCCAGGAACGAGGAGAGATGCTCCCGGTGCTCGTCGCAGGCCAGCCACGTCTTGCGGCGCTCCGGGGTGTGCAGCTTCGGGTTGTTCCAGGCAAGCACCCACACGGCGTCGGCACGACAGCCCTTGGCGGAGCAGACGGGGGCTTCGGCAGCGTTCTCGGCCGCGGATTCAGGGGAGTTCACGGACTCAACCCTAGAGCCTTCGATTCGGCCGGCCGCAGGGGAGCGGCCGCCTGACGCATCCCCTGCCGGAGAAAAGGCGACGCCGAGCAGCCACGGGGGGAGCTGCCCGGCGTCGGTCCGTCGCTCCGACGGGGGATGCGGAGCGCTTTTGAAGTATGTCACGCAGACCGGGGTGCAGTGCACTGGAACTACATGATTGATCTGAGCTTTTCTTGAGCTTGGGCCCGTCGTGGTCCGGCCGTACGGGCCCGGCGGTACGGCTCAGCCCTGCCCCTGCGGATCGGGGGAGCGGAAGACCTGGTCGGATCCCGGGGCCGGTTCCGCAGGGCCTGCCACCGGAGCGGCCCCGAGCACCGGCCGCGTCGGGGCCGGGACGAACGTCGAGGGCAGCGAAGGGGTGTTCTCCCGCCCGGCGTTGGCGATCACGACGGCGACGTACGGGAGCAGCACGCCCAGTGCCAGCCCCACGATCGCCACATAGCGCTCCACGTTCCACAGGGCC